>NZ_JBFATL010000017.1:0-154497 GCF_040678315.1 Streptomyces sp. NPDC052721
ACGAGGGCCGGGGCCCGGCACGCCGAGAGCACGCACCTGACGCCGCGCGGCCCGCCCTCCGGGCGGACGACGGGAGTTTGACGACAGGACCTAGCGGACGCCCGCCGCCCATACGAGCCATGGGGGGCTCAGTTGCGTACTCGGCCGGATCGGCTCGTGCTTCCGCGCGCCTGGTGCTGAATACTGTGCACCGTAGACTGTAGACGAAAGACAATTGATACTGAGCCGACAGTGAGCGTCTCAGGGTCCACGCGTCAGACCTGCTCAGGAGGGGACCGCGATGTTGTCGACCGGACTGCCGCAGGGGGCGGTGCCCAAGCTGGAACGGCCCGGCCCGCTGCGCGAGCGCGTCTACGAGGCGCTGCTGGAACTCATCACCACCCGCGCTCTCCAGCCCGGCCAGCACCTCGTGGAGAGCGAACTCGCCGGGCACCTCGGCGTCTCCCGGCAGCCCGTGCGCGAGGCGCTGCAGCGGCTCAACACCGAGGGATGGGTCGATCTGCGGCCCGCCCAGGGCGCGTTCGTCCACGAGCCGACCGAGGAGGAGGCCGACCAGCTCCTCACGGTCCGCACCCTGCTGGAGGCGGAGGCCGCCCGGCTGGCCGCCGCGCACGCGGACAGCGCCGGCATCGCCGTGCTGGAGGGGCTGTGCGCGGAGGGCGAGCAGGCGGTGGCGGCCGAGGACGTGGACCGCGCGGTCGCCCTCAACGCCGCCTTCCACGCCAAGGTGATGGAGCTGGCCGGCAACACCGTCCTCGCCGGACTCGCCGCCCAGGTGGACCGGCGGGTCCGCTGGTACTACACGCCGGTGGCCCGGCAGCGCGGCCGGCAGTCATGGCGCGAGCACCGCGAACTGATCACCGCGATCGCCGCCCGTGACGAGCAGCGCGCCACCCGGTTGATGCGCGAACACACCGAACACACCCGGCGCTCCTACCACGAGCGGAACGCGACCTGACCGACGCGTTCGTGCCGGGGGCGGGACGCGAGCTGACCGGCGCTTTGGTGGTGGGTGGGCCGCGCTCGTTCCAGGAGTGGAAGGCGGTCTGACCGGTAGTTTCGTGGAGGGTGGGCCGCGTTCGTGCCGGGGGCGGGACGCGAGCTGACCGGTGCCTTTCCGGACGGGCGGCCGCACGCGGTGTCTCCGGGCCGCCGCGCAGTCGGCATGCGGTGAGGGCGGGACCGGCCCGGTCCGCTCCGGGCGTTCGGTGAGCCGGTACCACCGCACAGGGAACGGCCGGTCCTACGGGAAGTTCCCCCTCCGGCGACCGACGAGCGGTCGGGGAGGGGGAACACCGGTTGAGCCGGGCGGTCAGGTGGCCGGGTGCGGCTTCGCGGCCGGTACCGGCTCGCCGTCGCCGGTGCGGCCCGGCTGGCGCAGCAGGAGCGCCAGCGCCGCCGCCACCATCGAGACACCGCCGGCCAGCGCGTAGGCGCCGTTGTAGCCCCAGGCGCCGACCACCATGGAGCCGAGGCCGCCGCCGAACAGGCCGCTGACCAGCTTGCCGCTGTACACCAGGCCGTAGTTGGTGGCGTTGTAGTTCTCGCCGAAGTAGTCCGGGGTCAGCGCGGCGAACATCGGGTAGAAGGCGCCGCCGCCGAAGCCGGAGAGGAAGGCGAAGAACAGGAACAGCCACTCGCTCCTGACGTCACCGGCCCAGATGACTCCGAACTGGGCGAGTCCGAGGACGACGATGACGAAGACGAGGGTCGTCTTGCGCCCCCAGTGGTCCGACAGCCAGCCCACGACACCGCGGCCGATGCCGTTGATGACCGCCATCACGCCCATCGAGGACGCCGCGACCAGCGGGCCGAAGCCCACCTCCTTGGCGAAATCGACCTGGAAGGAGATCCCGAAGATCGACACGCCGGCGGTCATCACGATGGAGACCCACATGAGGGGCAGCATCCCGGTGCGGATGGCCTCCTTGGGCGTGAACTGCCGTACGGCGGGCGGGTTCTTCGTCAGCGACCGGGCGTTCTTGCTGTCGCCGGAGAAGGCGAGCGGGTCGATGTCCGCCGGCCACCAGTTCTTCGGCGGGTCCTTGAAGAAGAACGCCGAGGCGAACACGACGATCATCACGTAGACGCCGATGAGGTCCAGGACGCGGTGGTAGTTCTCCGTGTCGAAGGCGTAGTTGAAGATGAAGATGAACGGCAGCGAGCCGTACGCGAAGCCGCCGTTGACGAAGCCCGTGCGGGCGCCCCGCCGTTCGGGGAACCATTTGCCGACCATGTTGATGCACGTCGCGTACACCAGTCCGGCGCCGATGCCGCCGATCACGCCGAAGCCGAGGATCGCCAGCCACACGTCGTCCAGGTGCGACAGGGCCAGGAACCCGATCAGGCACAGGCCGGATCCGGTGTACATCGCACGGCGGGCTGTCAGGACGCCCTTCTCGCGCAGCCAGCCCGCCGGGAAGGCGATGCCTGCCTGGAAGAACACCCAGACGCTGAGGATCCAGAAGGTGTTGGACTGGGTCCAGCCGTGCGCGTGCGAGAGGGTGTCCTCCGCGGAGCCGTACGCGTACTCGAAGACGCTGATCGCCATCATGGCGATCCACGGCAGGTAGACCATGAGCTTGCGGGAGTGGCCGAGGATGTCCCGGTCGGTCTCGCCCACGCGGTAGACGCGGCCGTGCGAGTCGGTCACCTCGCGGTAGGGACGTGGTGCGGCGTGCAGGTCGGCCGAGAGTGGATCTGCCGTCATGCTTATGCCATCTCCTCACCGAGGGGGTGCGGGTTGGGGACGATGCGCCGGGCCTTCGGCCTGCCCGGGGCCTTCAGGAAGAGCGCCAGCACCGCGGAGGCCAGCCCGACGGAGCCCGCGAGGACGAACGCGCCGTGGTAGTCCCACGCATCGACGACGACCGCGCCCAGGCCCGAACCGACGAGCCCGGAGACGAGCTTCGAGCTGTAGACCATCCCGTAGTTGGAGGCGTTGTTGTTCTCGCCGAAGTAGTCCGCCGTCATGGCCGCGAACAGCGGGAAGATCGCCCCGCCGCCGAAACCGGAGACCATGGAGCACAGCAGGAAGAACGGCATGCTGCCCATCTGGCCGGAGACCAGCACACCGAACTGCGCCGAGCCGAGCACGACGCACACGATGATCAGCGTGTTGCGGCGCCCGTAGCGGTCGGATATCCAGCCGATGACCCCGCGACCGGTGCCGTTGACGATGGCCTTCAAGGACATCGCGGTCGCCACGATCCCGCCCGCGAAGCCCATGTCCTTGCCGAACGGCACCTGGAAGGCGATGCCGAAGATATTGATCCCGGCCGTGCACAGCAGACAGAACCACATCATCCACAGAACAGGGGTGCGCGCCGCCTCCTTCGGGGTGTACTGCTTCACCGCCGGCGGGTTCTTCTCCAGCGCCCGGCGGATCTTCGGGTCGTGGGTCACCATGAGCGGGTCGACGTGCGCCGGCCACCAGTTCTTCGGCGGGTCCTTGAAGAACCAGCCGGCGGACGCCACCACCAGGCACAGTCCGATGCCGACCGTGACCAGCACACCGCGGTAGTTGCTCAGGTCCATGTACGACGTGAACAGGAACACGAACGGCACCGAGCCGTAGGCGAAGCCGCCGTTGACGAAGCCGGTCTTGCCGCCCTTGCGCTCCGGATACCACTTGCCGACCATGTTGACGCAGGTCGCGTAGACCAGGCCGGCGCCGATGCCGCTGCACATGCCGAAGCCGAGGTAGGCGACGGCGACGTGCGGCGCGTACGCCAGTGACAGATAGCCCAGCAGCGTGCCGACCGCGCCGAGCAGCATCGCCGTACGGGCGGGCAGCCGGCCGCTCTCCCGCAGCTGCCCCGCCGGGAAGGCCACGGCCGCCTGGAAGAACACCCAGACGCCCATCAGCCAGAAGATGTGCCCGCTGCTCCACAGATGCGCCTCGTGAAGCGTGTCCTCCGCCGATGTGAACGCGTACTCGGCTGAGCTGATGCCCATCATGCCCACCCAGGGCAGGATGACCATCCAGGTGCGCCTGCGGCCCATGATGTCGATGTCGGACTCGCCGACCCGGTACACGCGTCCGTTCCGGTCCGTCACTTCCCGGTACGGCACGGACGTCGAGTAGTCGGTCGTTCTCATCGCTCACCCCTTGCGTCGAAAGTTCCGGCCAGCGCCCCCTGTCCCATGCCTTTCGTGCGCAGACGGGTCCCGGGGCCGGCCGGCGCGCACCGCCGGCCGGCCCCGTTCCGCTCAGCTCATGAACCGCCCCCCAGCAATCCGGCCGCCCGTGCCCACCGGTACTTCGCGCCGAGCACCGCCACCGGCTTCTCGGTCGTGTACGGATACGCCACGACCCCCCGCTCGAACAGGTACTGGCAGGCCTCCTCGACCTCGACGTCACCGGCCAGCGACGCCACGACCGGTTTCTCGACGCCCCGCTCACGGAACTCGGCGACCACGCGCGCGGTGAGTTCGGCGAACACCATCGGCGGGGTGACGATCGTGTGCCAGTAGCCGAGCACCAGGGCGTGGACGCGGGGGTCCTCCAGGCCCAGCCGGATCGTCGCCTCGTACGTCGACGGCGGCTCGCCCCCGGTGATGTCGACCGGGTTGCCGGCCGCGCCGAACGGCGGGATGAACCGGCGGAACGCCTCGTCCAGGTCGGGCGGGATCTCCATCAGGGACAGCCCGTTGTCCGTCACCGCGTCCGACAGCAGCACACCGCTGCCGCCCGCGCCGGTGATGATCACGACGTTGTCCCCCCGCGGGGTGGGAAGTACCGGCAACGCGCGGGCGTACTCCAGCATGTCGTTCAGGCCGGGCGCCCGGATGACCCCGGCCTGCCGGAGGATGTCGTCGTACACCGCGTCGTCGCCCGCGAGCGCGCCGGTGTGCGAACCGGCCGCCTTCGCGCCCGCCGCCGTACGGCCCGCCTTCAGGACCACGACCGGCTTCTTCGGCACGGTCGCGCGGGCCGCCTCCACGAACGCCCGCCCGTCCTTGAGGTCTTCGAGGTGCATCGCGATGCACTCGGTGTGCGGGTCCTCGCCGAACCAGGTCAGCAGGTCGTCCTCGTCCAGGTCCGACTTGTTGCCGAGGCCGACGATCGCCGACACACCCGTCTTCGTGGTGCGGGCGAAGCCGAGGATGGCCATGCCGATGCCACCGGACTGCGAGGTCAGCGCCACCCCGCCCTTGACGTCGTACGGCGTGCAGAACGTGGCGCACAGGTCCTGCCAGGTGGAGTAGTAGCCGTAGATGTTCGGGCCGAGCAGGCGGACGCCGTGCCGCTCGGCGATCGCGACGATCTCCGCCTGGAGTTCGTGCTCCCCGGTCTCCGCGAACCCGGAGGGGATGAGGACGGCGTTGGGGATGCCCTTGCGCCCCACCTCCTCCAGGGCCGCGGCGACGAACCGGGCCGGAATGGCGAAGACGGCCACGTCGACCTCGCCGGGCACGTCCGTGACGCTCTTGTACGCCTTGCGGCCCAGGATGTCGTCGGCCTTGGGGTTCACCGGGTGGATGTCCCCGGCGAAACCGCCGTCGACCAGGTTGCGCATCACCGAGTTGCCGATCTTGCCGGTCTCGTTGGAGGCGCCGATCACGGCGACGGAGGCGGGCTGCATCAGCCGCCGCATGGACGTGAGGATCTCCTCGCGCGAGTACCTCCTGCGCGGTGCCGGCTGCCGCTCGGCGAGGAGGATCCGGATGTCGGCGGCGACCGCGCCCTGTGCCGTCGCGATCACCGGATTGAGGTCCACCTCGGCGATCTGAGGGAAGTCCGCGACGAGTTGGGACACCCGGCGGATCTGCTCGGCCAGCGCCCACCGGTCCACGCCGGCCTGTCCGCGGACCCCGCGCAGGATCTCCGCCGACCGGATGGAGCCGAGCATCGACAGCGCCTCGTCGGCGGAGACCGGCGCGAGGCGGAACGTGACGTCCTTCAGCACCTCCACCAGTACGCCGCCGAGCCCGAACGCCACCACCTTCCCGAAGGTCGGATCGGTGACCGCGCCGACGATGACCTCCTGGCCCGCCGGCAGCAACTCCTGCACCAGCACGCCCTCGATGCGGGCCGCCGCGTCGTAGGCGCGCGCGTTCTCCACGATCCGGTGGAACGCGGCGCGTACGCCGGCCGCGCCCTCCACCCCCACGACGACCCCGCCGGCCTCGGTCTTGTGCAGGATGTCCGGCGAGACGATCTTCAGCACCACCGGCCCGCCGAGACGCGCCGCCGCGGCCACCGCCTCGTCCACGTCGGCCGCCAGTTCCTCGCCCGGTACGGCGATCCCGTACGCCTCGGCGACCACCCGGCCCTCGGGCGCGGTCAGCGCCGTACGGCCCTCGGCCCGCACCGACTCCAGCAGGGACCGCACCCGCGCTACCCGGTCCTCGGCCATCACGTCAGATCACCCCGTTCGACTTCAGCAGGCGCAGCTCCTCGTCGCCGAGGCCCAGTTCGCCGACGTAGACCTCTTCGTTGTGCTCGCCGAGGAGGGGTGAGCCGGTCACCTCCACGGGGGAGTCGGAGAGCTTGAGCGGGCTGCCGACGGTCACGAACTCGCCGCGCTCGGGGTGCGGGACGCGGACCACCATCTCGTTGGCGGCGAGCGAGGCGTCCTCGATGATCTCCTTCGTGGACAGGATCGGGCCGCACGGGATGTCGTACGCGTTCAGCCGCTCCAGCACCTCCCACTTGGGGAGCGTCGCCGACCACTCCTCGATCAGCTGGAACATCTTGTTCAGCTTCGGCAGCCGGGCCTCGGGGGTCGCCCACTCGGGGTCCTCGGCGAGTTCCGGCCGGCCGATGAGTTCGGTGATCGGCTTCCAGCCCACGGGCTGGACGATGACGTACACGTAGTCGTTCGGGCCGCCCGGCGCGCACCGGACCGCCCAGCCCGGCTGTCCGCCGCCGGACGCGTTCCCCGAGCGGGGAACCTCCTCGCCGAAGTCCTCGTTGGGGTATTCGGCGAGCGGCCCGTGTGCCAGGCGCTGCTGGTCCCGCAGCTTCACCCGGCACAGGTTGAGGACAGCGTGCTGCATGGCCACGTTGACCCGCTGGCCGCGCCCGGTCCGCTCGCGCTGGAAGAGCGCCGCGAGAATCCCCGCGACGGCGTGCACACCCGTCCCCGAGTCCCCGATCTGGGCCCCCGTCGCCAGCGGCGGCCCGTCCTCGAAACCGGTGGTCGACATCGACCCGCCCATGGCCTGTGCGACGACCTCGTACGCCTTGAAGCCGGTGTACGGGCCCTCCCCGAACCCCTTGATGGAGGCGTAGACGATCCGCGGGTTGATCTCCTTGATGCGGTCCCAGGTGAACCCCATCCGGTCGACCGCGCCCGGCCCGAAGTTCTCGACCATGACGTCCGAGCGCCGGATCAGCTCGGTGAGGATCTCCTTGCCGCGCTCGGTCTTGGTGTTCAGCGTGATGCTCCGCTTGTTGCAGTTGAGCATCGTGAAGTACAGGGAGTCGACGTCCGGCAGGTCCCGCAGCTGCTTACGGGTGATGTCGCCGGTCGGGGCCTCCAGCTTGACGACGTCGGCGCCGAGCCAGGCGAGCAGCTGGGTGGCGGACGGCCCGGACTGGACGTGGGTCATGTCCAGGACGCGGATGCCGGCGAGGGCCTTGGTGGGCGTTCCAGTCATGCGGGCCACCTCACTTGTACATGGTCTGGTTCATGGTTCCGGGGGCGTACGCGTCCGGGTCGACCCAGACGTTGATCAGCGACGGCTTGCCGGACTCGCGGGCCCGGCGCAGGGCGGGGCCGATGTCGGCGGGGTCGCGGACCTCCTCGCCGTAGCCGCCGAGGATCTGCGCGAACTTGTCGTACGGGACGTCGCCGAGGGTGTTGCCGACCCGTTCGCGGTCCTTGCCGTACTTGGCGGCCTGGCCGTATCGGATCTGGTTCATGGAGGAGTTGTTGCCGACGATCCCGACGAACGGGAGGTCGTAGCGGACGAGGGTCTCGAAGTCCCAGCCGGTGAGGGAGAAGGCGCCGTCCCCGAAGAGGGCGACGACCTCCTTGTCGGGGCGGGCCTGCTTGGCGGCGAGCACGAAGGGGATGCCGACGCCGAGGGTGCCGAGGGGGCCCGGGTCCATCCAGTGGCCGGGCGACTTGGGCTGGACGACCTGCCCGGAGAAGGTGACGATGTCGCCGCCGTCGCCGATGTAGACCGAGTCCTCGGTGAGGAAGTCGTTGATCTCGCTGACCAGCCGGTACGGGTGGATCGGGGAGGCGTCGGACCGCAGCTGCGGCAGCCGCTTCTCGATCGCCGTCTGCTCGGCCGTGCGCAGTTCGTCCAGCCACTCCTTGCGCTTGGCCGCACCACCGTCGAGACGTCCGGAGGCGGCCTCGGTCACCGACTTCAGGACCAGCGCGGCGTCACCGACGATGCCGAGGCCGATGTCGCGGTTCTTGCCGACGGTGCGGTAGTCGAGGTCGATCTGCACGACCGTGGCGTCGGGGGAGAGGCGCTTGCCGTAGCCCATGCGGAAGTCGAACGGGGTGCCGACGATGACGATGACGTCGGCGTGGGAGAAGGCGTACCGGCGGGAGAGCTGGAAGTGGTGCGGGTCGCCCGGCGGGAGCGTGCCGCGTCCGGCGCCGTTCATGTACGCCGGGACGTTCAGGGTGCGCACCAGCTCGGTCGCGGCCTCGGTGCCCCGGGTCGTCCACACCTGGCTGCCCAGCAGGATCGCCGGCTTCTCGGCGTGGACGAGCAGGTCGGCGAGCTTCTCGATCGCCTCGGGGTCGCCGGCCGAGCGGGTCGAGGCCCGGTAGGAACCGGCCCGCGGGACACGCGCCTCGGCGACCGGCACCTTGGCGTCGAGGACGTCCCGGGGGATCTCCAGGAAGGAGGGGCCGGGTGCGCCGTGGTAGCACTCGCGGAAGGCCATCGACACCATGTCCGCCGCGCGGGCCGTGTCCGGCACCGCCGCCGCGAACTTGGTGATCGGCGTCATCATGTCGACGTGCGGCAGGTCCTGCAGGGACCCCATCTTGTGCTGGGTCAGCGCTCCCTGGCCGCCGATCAGCAGCATCGGGGACTCGGCGCGGAAGGCGTTGGCGACCCCGGTGACGGCGTCGGTGGTCCCGGGTCCCGCGGTGACCACCGCGCAGCCCGGCTTGCCGGTGACACGGGCGTAACCGTCGGCGGCGTGCGCGGCGACCTGCTCGTGGCGGACGTCGACGACTTCTATTCCCTCGTCCACGCAGCCGTCGTAGATGTCGATGATGTGGCCGCCGCACAGGGTGTAGATGCGGTCGACGCCTTCGGCCTTCAGCGCCTTGGCCACGAGATGGCCACCGGAGATCACGTCCTGGGTGTCGTCGGGCATGGCGAAGTCCCGTCCCTTTCGTAGGAGGTTGGGCGGCTCGCGGGGCAGCGGGGGCGTACAGCGGTGCGTACAAGCGGTGCTACAACACCAGGCGGTATGCAGTAGATTGCATACAGTCGACGAATACTGTATGAAGCTTGTTATCCCGCATCCAGTGGGCGGTGTCCAGGGGGCGTACACAGTTTTCGGTCATCGGTCTCCGGTCGATTCCGGTCACCGGAGCACGCGATGATCCCCGCAGACGGGAGCCGGCATGGACCTGTTCGAACACCAGGCACGACAGCTCTTCCAGGACCACGGCATCCCGGTGCCGCGGGCCGAGGTCACCCAGTCGCCCAAGGAGGCCCGGGAGATCGCCCGGCGGCTCGGCGGCCGGGCCGTGGTCAAGGCACAGGTGAAGACGGGCGGGCGCGGCAAGGCGGGCGGAGTCCGGCTCGTCGCCGACCCGGCCGCCGCCGAACTGACGGCCCGGCAGATCCTCGGCACGGACATCAACGGCCACCGGGTCCGCACGCTGATGCTGGCCGAACCGGTCGACATCGCCGAGGAGTTCTACGTCTCCTACGTCCTGGACCGGGCGGCCGGCGGCTTCCTCGCCATCGCCTCCGCGCGGGGCGGGGTGGACATCGAGGAGGTCGCCGCGAACCACCCGGAGGCCGTGGCGCGCATCCCGGTCGACCGGGCCGAGGGCGTCACCTCCGCCAAGGCCGGCGAGATCGCGAGGGCCGCCGGGCTGCCGCCGCGGACCGCAGACGTCCTCATCCGGCTGTGGCAGGTCCTGGTCGCCGAGGACGCCCTGCTGGTCGAGGTCAACCCGCTGGTGCGCACCGCCCAGGGGCACGTCCTCGCCCTCGACGGCAAGGTCACCCTGGACGACAACGCACGCTTCCGGCAGACCCGTTGGGGCGCCGAGGACGCCGAGCACCGGGATCCGCTGGAGACCGCGGCAGCCGCCCGCGGGCTCAACTACGTCAAGCTCGACGGCGAGGTCGGGATCATCGGCAACGGCGCCGGACTCGTCATGTCGACCCTGGACGTGGTCGCCGGCTGCGGCGCCCGCCCCGCCGACTTCCTCGACATCGGCGGCGGCGCCTCGGCGGAGGTCATGGCCGACGCCCTCTCGGTGGTGCTCGCCGACCCCGCCGTGCGGAGCGTCCTCGTCAACGTCTTCGGCGGCATCACCGCGTGCGACACCGTCGCCGACGGCATCCTGGCGGCGGTCGACCGTGTCCGGCCCACCAAGCCGCTCGTCGTGCGCCTCGACGGCAACAACGCCGCCCGCGGCCGGGCGATCCTCGACGCACGCGCGCACCCGCTGGTCGAACAGGTCGCCACCATGGACGGCGCCGCCCGCCGGGCCGCCGCACTCGCCCACACCGCCTGAGGAGCCCGGACATGGCCATCCACCTCACCACGCAGAGCAAGATCCTCGTCCAGGGCATGACCGGCGCCGAGGGCATGAAGCACACCCGGCGCATGCTCGCGGCCGGCACGAACGTCGTCGGCGGAGTCAACCCGCGCAAGGCCGGCCGTACCGTCGACGTCGACGGACACCCGCTGCCCGTCTTCGGCTCGGTCGCCGACGGCATACGCGCGACCGGCGCCGACGTCAGCGTCGTCTTCGTCCCGCCCGCCTTCGCAAAGGCAGCCGTCACCGAGGCCGCCGACGCCCGCATCCCGCTGGCCGTCGTCATCACCGAGGGCATCCCGGTCCACGACACCGTCGCCTTCACGGCGTACGCGCGGCAACGGGGCACGCGGATCATCGGACCCAACTGCCCCGGCCTGATCTCCCCGGGCCAGTCGAACGCGGGCATCATCCCCGCCGACATCGCCAAGCCCGGCCGTATCGGCCTGGTCTCCAAATCCGGCACCCTCACCTACCAGCTCATGTACGAGCTGCGCGACACCGGCTTCTCCACCTGTGTCGGCATCGGCGGTGACCCCGTCGTCGGCACCAGTCACATCGACTGCCTGGCCGCGTTCCAGGACGACCCCGACACCGAACTGATCGTCCTGATCGGGGAGATCGGCGGTGACGCGGAGGAACGGGCCGCCGCCCACATCCGCGACCACGTCACCAAGCCCGTCGTCGGCTACATCGCCGGCTTCACCGCGCCCGAGGGCCGGACCATGGGCCACGCGGGCGCCATCGTCTCCGGCTCCACCGGCACCGCCCGCGCCAAGCAGGAGGCCCTGGAGGCGGCCGGGGTACGGGTGGGCCGTACCCCCTCGGAGACGGCCCGGGCGGTGCTGGAGACGCTGCGGCAGGGCTGAGCCGAGGCCCCCCGCACCGCCGACTCCCGAGAAAAGGCAGGTACCTCCCAGGTACCTCAGAAGAAACGGCAGGCACCTCCCGCACCCTCCATCCCCGCGAAGCGAGAGCGGAGACCACCGATGTCACCCACCCTCACCCCGCAGCCCCCGACACCTCCTCCCGTCGCACTCCTCAGACCCGGCACCTCCTACGCCGACGCCTGGCAGCGCTGTCTCACGGTCGCCCCCGAGGCCTTCCGGGAGCAGGACGCCGGCAATCTGTGGGCCGGTGTCTGGCACCCCGACGGCCGGACACTGCCCGCGACCACCCCGGTCGACGGCACCCCCGTCGCCGGCGCGCCCCGCCTGGACGGCGGCACCGCCCAGCAGGCGGTACGCGCCGCCCTGGACCAGCACCGCGCCTGGCGGCACATCCCGCTGCCCGAACGGCGGGCCCGCGTCGCCGCCACCCTGGACGCGCTCGCCGAGCACCGCGACCTGCTCGCCCTGCTGCTCGTCTGGGAGATCGGCAAGCCCTGGCGGCTCGCACTCGCGGACGTGGACCGGGCGATCGACGGTGTGCGCTGGTACGTCGACGGGATCGAACCGATGCTCGCGGGCCGGGCCCCGCTGGACGGGCCCGTGTCGAACATCGCCAGCTGGAACTACCCGATGAGCGTGCTCGTCCACGCCGTCCTCGTGCAGGCGCTGGCGGGCAACGCGGTCATCGCCAAGACCCCCACCGACGGCGGTGTGGCGTGCCTCACCCTCGCCGCGGCGCTGGCCGCCCGCGAAGGGGTGCCCCTGACCCTGGTCGGCGGCAGCGGACGCGAGCTGAACCAGGCGCTGGTGCGGGCTCCGGAGATCGGCTGCGTGTCCTTCGTCGGGGGCCGCGACACCGGTGCGGCCGTCGCCACCGCCGTCGCCGACCTGGGCAAGCGGCACATCCTGGAACAGGAGGGCCTGAACACCTGGGGCATCTGGGACTTCTCCGACTGGGCGGCGCTCACCGCCGTCGTCCCCCGGCTCTTCGACTACGGCAAACAGCGCTGCACCGCCTACCCGCGCTTCGTCGTCCAGCGCTGCCTCTTCGACGCGTTCCTCGCCGCCTATCTGCCGGCGGTCCGGGCCGTCCGCGTGGGCCACCCGCTCGCCGTGGCGGACCCGGCCGATCCGCTCCCCGAGCTGGACTTCGGACCGCTGATCAACGCGGCCAAGGCCAAGGAGCTGACCGACCAGGTGGCCGAGGCCGTCGACCGGGGTGCCGTACCGCTGTACCGGGGCCGGCCGGACGAGGCGCGTTTCCTGCCGGGCCAGGACATCTCCGCCTACGTCCACCCGGTCACCCTGCTCGGCCCGCCGCCGTCCTCCCCGCTGCACCACGCGGAGCCCTTCGGGCCGGTCGACACGATCGTCCTCGTCGACACCGAGGCCGAGCTGCTGGCCGCGATGAACGCGTCCAACGGCGCGCTGGTGGCCACCCTCGCCACGGACGACCGGGCCGCCTACGACCGGCTCGCCCCGCAGATCCGCGCCTTCAAGACCGGCCACGGCGTCCCCCGCTCCCGCGGCGACCGGGACGAGCTGTTCGGCGGGTTCGGCGCGTCCTGGCGCGGCGCCTTCGTCGGCGGTGAGCTTCTGGTACACGCCGTGACCCGGGGCCTGGCGGGGGAGCGGCTGCCGGGGAACTTCCCGGAGTACCAGCTCCTGCCCTGACTCTCACGTTCGGCACACAGGACCTCGCGGACTGTATACCGTCGGCAATCCCGCGTCCTGCCTCGCCCGGCGGACGGATACGCAGGTGAAACGCACTCCGAAACCTTGGTATTGTTGTCCATGTCGCCGCGCGGAACACACCCCGCAAGGCGGCAGACACCTGGTCCGGGTGGCGGAATGGCAGACGCGCTAGCTTGAGGTGCTAGTGCCCTTTATCGGGCGTGGGGGTTCAAGTCCCCCCTCGGACACCAGCTGAGACCCCTGTTCATCAGGGGTTTCTTGCTTTCCAAGGCTGTGGCGTGACCAACCACGTGACCAACAGCCTGGAGACTTCCCAGGTCAGACCAGGGATGACAGGCCGAGTCGGCCAGCACCGGAGGCGGCCAGTCGGCGCGCTCCGTCTTTACGAGAGTGGCCGTACCGGGCCATCGTGTAGCCCGGCGAGTGGTGCCGGACGTTGGCGGAGACCTCTACGGGGTTCTCTCCGGCCTCCAGGTCGTTCGTGACCTTGCTGTGCCTCCAGTCGTGGATACGGAAGTCCTCCGGCAGGTGCAGGCGGGTGGGAGCGACGGCCGCTGAGGTCCGAGCACTTCCGGAAGTTGTGGTGACCGTAGAACGGTCAGGCAAGACGGGGCGGCCGGCCACCGTTTTCACACTCCGCGGTGACGATTCCGAGTCCGAGCCAGAACCGGTCTCCCATTCTTCCGCCCCCATGCCGGCCGCAGCAGAACGGGAGGCGCAGCGGCCCACGGTCGTCCGCCTGGACGCGTACCGTCCGGAACCGAACCGTGCCCCGGAGCTTGCGCCGGAACCGAAGCGTCCGGTTCGCCCGCCGGTTTCCGTGACCGAGCGGCCCGAACTCCTCGGAGAGAACCCCTTCCGCGCACTGCTCTAGCGAACAAAGCCCCCAGCCGGTACCACTTCCGGCTGCTGTGTCCTGGCCTCTGGCAGGGGTCACAATGCAGAAACCCCCCGCATCCGAATTGCGGGGGGCTGGCCTCCGGGACACGGCGGCGTCCCGTTGGCAGTCATGGAGCCTAATTCACTCCTTCAGAGGCTGACGCCCAGAGGGCGGCTCAGCGGGGTTTGTGCTGGGTACCTGCGGCCCGGCCGGACCGCCCGGCGGATCAGGCCCCGGCATTGTTGCCGGAAGCTCTACCCTCATAGGTGCGTTCCCTTCATCTGATGGTGGTGGGGAGCCAGACGCCTCGGCCACTTGACCTTTGCGAGAGCGAGAGTGGTCGGGGCGTCATCCCGCGTACTGCGGGTAGTAGGTGAACTTCGGGGCGATCTGCTCGGCGGTGAGGTCCGGCACTGTGAGGTTGCCAGTGACCAATACGTCTTGGTTGCACCAGGAGTCGCCAAGCTCCACGAGCCAACCACCAGGCTCCATCTCCCAGTCGGCGTCGGGAAGCTTCACGACAACGTTGCTGCCGCAGATGAACGCACGGGACGCCTGCGAGACGATCCACTGAGCCTTCCTGATCTCCGAGGCTCCGTCGTTGTGGCAGCGCTCGGCCATCTGCCAGAGCTTCCGCCAGTTGACGGCTGGAGTGAGTGGACCGATGTAGGCGACCTGTTGGTCATCCACAAGAGTGCTCGCGTAGCCGAAGACGGGCCCGAACATGGAAAAGACGGTTACCCGTCCCCGGCCCTTGGTTCCTTCGGCAGTTGCCATGAAAACTCCCTTTTTTACTTAGAGTCCTGGAATGTGAGGGCCGGACTCTAGCGGCTGCCACTGACAGCGGCTGGCATCAGCAGCACGGGCCGTCGCCGCAGCACGTCGGCTCGTTGCCGTCGGCCTTGGTGCCCCACAGGGACTCGTCCACCGCGTAGCCGTGGGCGCGGAGCTTGGTCACGACGTCGACCACCGTGGCCTTGTCCCGGTAGCGGCTCTTCGGGGCGTGGTGGATGAACCGGCCGTACCGTTCGGTGCAGAAGGCGGCGTACTCCTCGGTGTGGAGCATGAACGTGTGCCAGCCGGGGTCAACGACCTGGGAGGGCGACATGCCCTCACCGGTCTGGCCCATGACGTCGATGAACGCCAGGGCCTCGTTCATGATGCGCTCGGCCATCGAGCGCTCGTGCCCGTATCCGCACTCCTCCTCGTCCCCCGAGACGCAGCGGGCCCGCCAGGTCCTCTCTCCGTCGAGGTCTCGGGTGATCTTGTAGTTCACGAAGCTGAGTACGGCTTTGACGCTCACTGGTTCTGGCCCTCGTTCTTCGTCACGTAGACCTTCAGCAGTTCGAAGGTGACAGTCGCCGTGTCTCGCATATAGGCAAATGCGTCGTAGGCGGGGGTGGCCGGCGTCGGACGGCTGGACAGGTCCAGGTGCCTGTACGCCCGGCGGAACAGCTCCATCACCTCGTCGTCCTGGTCCGCGCCCAGGCCTACGGCCAACAGTTCTTCTAGGTGCCCGATGCACTCGGCCGTCCTGGCATCGATGTCCGCTCGGGTCGACCGGGAGAGGCCCATGAGCTGAATCACGGTGATGGTGTCCCTGAACCAGTCAACTTCGAGGTGTTCTCTGGTCGTCTCAGGCTCTCGGATCACGCTGGCCACCACGATTCTCCCCTCGGTGCTGCCTCGGCAGGCTGGGCCCGAAGATGAACGTAGAGGCACTGTCGCTCAAGTCCCAAGAAGATTGCGCCAGTTTGCAGCAAGTCGATTGACGGGCCCGAACGACCTCACGACCATCGTCTTGTCGCGCAATCCGGTGCAAGGAAGCGGACGGGAGAGCAACCATGCAGCTACGGTTCCTTGGGAAGAACTCCACCCCGGGAGACAGCCCCACCCTGTACGCCAGCGACCAGGACACCTACGTCATCCAAGGCTGGAAGGTGTATGCGAACGAACTCCTCATGCAGCTCGACGTGCCGGAAGGACAGACCGTCATCGAGGTGCCGACTGAGCTGTTCGAGCACCTGACCAAGGACGGACTCCCCACTGGCGAGATCAAGAAGTACAACGACCCGATCAAGATCGTCACTGAACAGGGGACCTGCGTCCTGCAAGGTCCAGAAATGCACGACGCTGAAGCCCTGAGCCAGATGCGCATGCCCGACTATGAGACCTGCGTCGAGGTCCCCAAGTCCTCGATCACGGCCCTCCTGGAGGAAGACAGTGGACCTGATCAGCCCCGCGCAGCGTGACGAGCTGTTCAACCAGTTCGAGCGTGATGCCTTCCATCTGGAGCTGCGAGACGACTACGGGTCTCCCATCGAGGACACGCCGTACGCCCGATGGAAGCGCGGCGAACCCGACGACTACTCATGGCTCGATGACTGGACGACGCGGATGAAGCGCGTCACGGGTGAGGGCAAGACGGTCCGTCGCGTTCGCGTGGTCACAGAGCCCCACAGCCAGTACGTCACTTGGGAGCACTCGCTCACGCACCTCAACATCGAGATGGGCGAAGATATCCGATGGCTTCCCAGGCACCGGCTGCCGGAAGGGGTTGCCTTCCCCGCGGGAGGGAACGACTGGTGGCTGTACGACGACCGCCTTCTTGCCGTGGGGCACTTTGATCCTGAAGGCCGAGTTCTCGGGTCGGAGATCCTGGAAGACCCTGACACCGTGGCCGAGTGCATCCGTCTGCGAGACCTGCTCTGGGCCGTCGCCATCCCTCACGCCGAGTACAAGCCCTGACCCATCAGTGAGCAACCAAGCACAAGAAGCACGAGAGGCGTTGGGTGCCCGGCTTCGCGGGTTCCGCAAGGATGCGGGCTTCGCGAGCGGCCGGGCATTCGCGCTGGCCACAGGATGGCAGGAGTCCAAGGTCTCCCGGATCGAGAACGGGAAGCAGAAAGCGAGCGAGGACGACATCCGCGTCTGGTGCACGACGACCAACAGATCCGAGCAGATCGAAGACCTGATTGCCACGGTCCGGCACATTGACGAGCTGTGGCTTGAGTGGCGCCGGCAGTTGGCGACTGGGGCAGAGAAGAGACAGCAGGCCGCGATACCGGTCTACTCAAAAACTAAGGTATTTCGAATCTGGCATCCGACGCTCGTATGGGGGACGCTCCAGACCTCCGAGTACGCCGCAGAGACCTTCAAGCAGGTCGTCAACTATTACGAGATTCCCGACGACACCGAAGCCGCCACGGCCAAGCGGCTTGAACGTCAGCAGTACCTATACCGAGGCGATCGCATCTTTAACGTCCTGCTCGGCGAGCAGGCGCTTTACAGCAACTTTGGAGGAAAGGAGGTGATGAAGGGGCAACTCGACCGCTTGTTGTCGGTCATGGGGCTGGCCAGGCTGAGCCTGGGCATCGTCCCCAAGTCTGCACCCCTGCGTATCTGGCCTGGTAACTCATTCTCGATGTTCGATGACAAACTCGTCCTAGTTGAGACCTTCTCGGCGGAGTTGTCCGTCACACAGCCACGCGAAATCGAGCTGTACGCTAAAGCGTTCGCCCTGTTGAAACAGTCAGCGGTCTACGGAGCCGCTGTACGAGACCTCATTTTCGCTGCAATCCATCACTACGACAGGATGCCGACCGATTAGGAGGCGGGACCTTGGCCACGAACCCGAATTGGCGTACGAGTTCCTACACGAAATCCGATAGCTGCGTCGAAGTCGCAGACAACGACCCCTCTCGGGTCATGGTGCGAGACACGAAGCGTCGGGAAGTTGGTCACCTGAGTCTCAATCCGGCTTCCTGGAGGCGGTTCATCGAGGCTGCGAAGCAGGTCTCTCAGTAGCACTACATCATCACCTGTGGGATCCGGCTCCCGTGCAATGACCGTGGACGGCAGCGGTCCCGGCGTCCACTCCCCGCTTCCGCCGTCCTCACGGCTGGCATAGTGGCTGACCGCGCCGTCCGCGTCATGGCGCTCGCTCACGAAGGGTCGGTTGCCCTTGATAGTCCACGGCTCGATGAGTGCCGTGCCGACGCCCGGCCACGATAGTGCGAGGGTAGCGAATGCCCGTGCCTGCTCCAAGGTGCCGCCAACGAACTGGCCGCCCGGTGAGTCAAGAGCACCAACGTGGCTTCCCGGTACGGTCTGGAAGTGGATCGCGTAGTCATCAATCGTCTGTCCACTCATGGCGCAAGACTACGTGTGGGACCGGCGCATGGCGGGGGCTTCCTGCTGCTCAGACCGTCACGCCCCACGATGTGGTGTAGGGGTGCGGGGCGAGTGTTTTCCAACCCCGAGTATCGGCGCACCCCATGGCATCGCGACGCGCAGAGCACCGACCCCCACGCCCCTTCCTTGAACTGCACTGGGGTGGGGTGCACGTAGTTGTCGAGCGAGTGTCGTACCAACTGCTAGCCGTGATCAGTAGCGCAGTCAGCGCACTTGGCGGAGCCATCTGGTGTGGCGGGCGATAACAGCCAGGCACGGTCACCCGCGAGTTCACGAACCCTCACCAGCTACACCACTCGACGGGACACCACCCTCAGACCCGCAGGTCAGCGAACTAAGCGGCTGGTGCCCGAGTGGAGAGTTCAAGTCCCCCCTCGGACACTCCCTGTAACAATGCGGAAGCGAGGGCCTAGACCTGACGGTCGCGGTCCTCGCTTTTGTCGTACCCGGCGCCGGTGTCCGGCACGCCGGCCGGACCCCGGCGCGGGCCGGCCGGCGGGACGGGTTCAGCTCCCGGCGCAGTAGGTCATCAGCGTGTCGTGGTTGGCCTTGAACTGGTCGTAGATCGCTGAGTTGTCGATCTTCAGCAGCGTCTCGTCGTTGGCCCGCAGCGCTGAGTAGGTGTAGTTGTGGCTTCCGGTCCACACCAGCTTGCGGTTGGCGACCCCGTCGTACGTTCCCTGGATCAGCAGGTACTTGGAGTGCACCCCGATCTTGTAGGTGCCGTCGGGGCTGTTCTCGTAGCACTCCACCCGCTTGGTCAGCTTGCCGTAGAGGGTGTCCGTCACGGCCTGGCTCATGGAACCCGGTGCGCCGTCGGCGGCGAGGTAGACCGAGCACCCCGAGTTCACCAGGCTGACCAGCTTCTGGGCGACCTCGTCACGGCTGAAGAGGTTCATGCCCACGCGGATCTGGGTGCCTCCGGAGCAGCTGACGTTGTCCAGGATCAGCTTGACGGTGTCGGTGCTCGCGTCGTTGCTCCACGACGTGCCGGACGCCTCGTGACGGGGGAAGAAGTACGCCTTGTACGGGCCGGTGGTGCTGGTGGGGGTCTTGTAGTAGTTGTCGGAGCCCGACGAGGAGGAGCCGTAGGACAGCAGGTCCGAGAAGTACGACTGGTAGATGCCGTACAGGCCCGAATCCGGGATCGTCACAGCGTTGTTGAAGTAGGTGGTGCGCTGTGAGGTGGTCATGTTGTGCGAGGTCTGCACCACCACGTTGCTCGCGCCGCCCACGTTGGAGAACAGCCAGAACTTGTTGTGGTTGATCGCCGGATCGCCGGAGGTGAGCTCCCGGTCCCCGATGCAGCCGCGCGCGCTGGGGCAGGCCATCACCCACGACGACTGGGTGCGGTCGATGCCCAGGCCGTCTTTCAGGGTGTTGTACTGGCCCCCGCTCATGGTGGTGGTGGTGTCGTCCACGATGATGCGGACCTTGACGCCTCGCGCCTTCGCGTTGACCAGCGCCTGGGCGGCCGTGCCGTCGGTGAACGTGTAGGCCGCGGCCGTGATCGACTCCCCGGCGGGGGTGGCGTTGATCAGGCTGACGATGTAGTCGCGGATCCGGTTCTGGTCGGCGGTGGTGCCTGACGGGTCGTTGAAGACGGCCGAGGTGGTGACCGTGACGGCGGCGTGGGCCGGGCTGGAGAGGAGCAGGACGGTCGCGGGGAGCAGGACGGCCGCCAGGACCGCCCTCCACATCTTCGTCAGTCGACGCACAACGATCCCTTCGCGTGACGGGCCGGGACTGAGCGTATGTCAGGAGCCTGCGACAGGTTGCCCGTTCACTCCTGTCCATGGCAACAGTCCGCACGTGAACTCCGCCCTGCGCGTGTACCGCGCGCCCGGTGCGTCCGCCGTGGTGAAGGGCTGCGCGCGCCCCCTTCCGCGCGACCCGGTTGTTCTGTCGAATCCCTTGACGATCGCCCCTCCGGCGGATTAACTCACGTCCTAAATTAAGCCATGAGTGCAATCCCTGAAGGGACCCGGGAGCCATGCGCAGCATCCGAGCCGCGGCCGTAGGCGCCGTCACCTTGTCTCTCGCCCTTGCGGCCACGGCCTGCGGAGGCGGATCGTCCACCAACGGCGGGTCGAACGACTCGCCCAAGACGCTGACGTACTGGGCCTCCAACCAGGGCGCCAGTGTCGCCGTGGACAAGCAGGTTCTCCAGCCCGAACTCGACAAGTTCGAGAAGCAGACCGGGATCAAGGTGAAGCTGGAGGTCGTGCCCTGGTCGGATCTGCTCAACCGGATCCTGACCGCGACCACCTCCGGCCAGGGCCCGGACGTGCTGAACATCGGCAACACCTGGAGCGCCTCGCTGCAGGCGACCGGCGGGCTGCTGTCGTGGGACGAGAAGAACTTCGCCAAGATAGGCGGCAAGGAGCGGTTCTCCGACACCGCGCTCGGCTCGACCGGCGCCCAGGGCAAGGACCCGTCCGCCGTGCCCCTGTACTCGATGGCGTACGCCCTCTACTACAACAAGAAGATCTTCGCCGACGCCGGGATCAGCAAGCCCCCGGCCACCTGGGACGAGCTGATCGCCGACGGCAAGAAGATCAAGGCCAAGGGCAAGTCCGTGCTCGGTGCCGAGGGTGCGAACCTGTCGGAGAACATCCACCACGTCTTCGTCTTCGCCAAGCAGCACGGCGCCGACTTCTTCACCGCCGACGGCAAGCCCGACTTCACCAACCCCAAGGTCGTCGATGCGGTGAAGAGCTACGTCGACCTGATGGCCAAGGACAAGGTCATCCCGGCCGGCGACGCCGAGTACGCGCAGAACCAGTCCGTCAGCGACTTCGCCAAGGGCAAGCAGGCGATGCTGCTGTGGCAGTCCGCCGCCTCCAACCTCAAGTCCCAGGGCATGAGCGAGGACGCCTACGGCGTCGCCCCGGTACCGGTGATCTCCGGGACGCCCGGCGCCGGCACCCAGGTCAACTCGGCGGTCATGGGCATCAACATCGCCGTCTTCAAGAACACGCACAACCTCGACGGCGCCACGAAGTTCGTGAAGTTCATGACCTCCGACGCCGAGCAGAAGATCCTCAACACGGCCTACAGCTCCATCCCGCCGGTCAAGGCCGCCCAGGGCGACGCGGCGTTCAACGCGCCGGACACCGCGGTGCTGAAGGACACCCTCGCCAAGAGCGCCGCCGCGCTGCCGCAGGTGCCGTCCGAGTCGCAGTTCGAGACGGCGGTCGGTACGGCCGTGAAGGAGCTGTTCGCCGACGCCGCCGCCGGACGCGCCATTACCACCGACTCGGTCAAGGCGAAGCTGGAGAAGGCCCAGCAGCAGATGCCGGCGGCGTGACCACGATGACGACCACCGCACTGAAGGAACCGGTGCGCGACACGTCCCCCGGTGCGGCGCGCGAACCCCGCCGCCGCACCGGGCGGATCAGACGCGTCTCCCTGCCGTACCTGCTCCTCCTGCCCGCCCTGCTCCTCGAACTCCTCGTCCACCTCGTGCCGATGGCGATCGGCATCGTGATGAGCTTCAAGCAGCTCACCCAGTTCTACATCCGCGACTGGGGCACCGCCCCCTGGAACGGCTTCGACAACTACAAGGTGTCGGTGGACTTCGACGCCCCCGTCGGCAAGGCGCTGCTCCAGTCCTTCGGCATCACCGTCGGCTTCACCCTGCTGTCGGTCGGCCTGTGCTGGCTGATCGGCACGGCCGCCGCCGTCTACATGCAGGACACCTTCCGGGGGCGCGGCCTGCTGCGCGCCCTGTTCCTGGTGCCGTACGCGCTGCCCGTCTACGCGGCCGTCATCACCTGGGTGTTCATGTTCCAGCACGACAACGGCCTGGTGAACCACGTGCTGCACGACCAGCTGCACCTCACCGACAAGCCGTCCTTCTGGCTCATCGGCGACAACAGCTTCTACGCCCTGCTCACCGTGTCCGTGTGGAAGGGCTGGCCGTTCGCCTTCCTCATCGTGACGGCCGGACTGCAGAACATCCCCCGGGAGCTGTACGAGGCCGCCGCGCTGGACGGCGCCGGGATGTGGCAGCAGATCCGCCGCATCACCCTGCCGTCGCTGCGCCCGGTCAACCAGGTGCTGATCCTGGTGCTGTTCCTGTGGACGTTCAACGACTTCAACACGCCGTACGTGCTGTTCGGCAAGGCCGCTCCCGAGGCCGCCGACCTCATCTCGGTGCACATCTACCAGTCCTCCTTCGTCGCCTGGAACTTCGGCACCGGCTCGGCCATGTCCGTCCTGCTGCTGCTGTTCCTGCTCGTCGTGACGGGCGGGTACCTGCTGCTGACCTCGCGTGGACGGAGGGCCTCCGATGCGTGATCCGTCGCTCACAGCGCCCCACAACTCGCCCATGGCACCGGCGCGTTCGTTCCTGTGGTCGCGCCGGGTGTTCCTCACCCTGCTCGCCGGGTTCGTGCTGATCCCGGTGTACGTGATGATCTCCAGCTCGCTGAAGCCGCTCGCCGACGTCACCGGAAAATTCCGCTGGCTGCCCAGCGAGCTGACCATCCGGCCGTACATCGACATCTGGTCGACCGTGCCGCTCGCGAAGTACTTCATGAACTCGCTGATCGTGGCGGGCGCGGCGACCGTCTGCTCGGTGGTCATCGCCGTGTTCGCGGCCTACGCCGTCAGCCGCTACGACTTCCGCGGCAAGCGCGTCTTCACGGTCACCGTGCTGTCCACGCAGATGCTCCCGGGCATCCTCTTCCTGCTCCCGCTCTTCCTGATCTACGTCAACATCGGCAACGCCACCGGCATCGCCCTGTTCGGCTCCCGCGGCGGGCTGATCCTGACGTACCTCACCTTCTCGCTGCCGTTCTCCATCTGGATGCTGATCGGCTACTTCGACTCGGTGCCGCGCGACCTGGACGAGGCGGCGCTCGTGGACGGCTGCGGCCCGCTCGGCGCGCTGTTCCGGGTCGTCGTACCGGCCGCGATCCCCGGCATCGTCGCGGTGGCCGTCTACGCCTTCATGACCGCCTGGGGAGAGGTGCTCTTCGCCTCGGTCATGACCAACGACACCACCCGCACCCTCGCCGTCGGCCTCCAGGGCTACTCCACCCTCTACGACGTCTACTGGAACCAGATCATGGCCGCCTCGCTGGTCGTCAGCGTGCCCGTGGTGGCCGGCTTCCTGCTGTTGCAGCGCTATCTCGTCGCGGGTCTGACGGCGGGCGCCGTCAAGTGACCCACACCCCTGATCCCGAAGGGACTTCCGTGTCCGAACCCATCGACCTCGCCGCCCTCCCGCACGACTTTCTGTGGGGCACGGCCACAGCGGCGTACCAGATCGAAGGGGCCGTCACCGAGGACGGCCGTTCGCCCTCGATCTGGGACACCTTCTCCCACACCCCGGGGAAGACCGCGAACGGTGACAACGGCGACGTCGCCTGCGACCACTACCACCGCTGGCGCGAGGACATCGGCCTGATGCGGCAACTCGGTGTCAACGCCTACCGGTTGTCCGTGGCCTGGCCGCGGGTGGTTCCCGGTGGCACCGGCCCGGTGAACCCCAAGGGACTCGCCTTCTACGACGAGCTGGTGGACGCGCTGCTGGAGGCGGGCATCACCCCGTCCGTCACGCTCTACCACTGGGACCTGCCGCAGGCGCTCCAGGACCGTGGCGGCTGGCCGGAGCGGGACACCGCCCTCGCCTTCGCCGAGTACGCGTCCGTCGTCGCCGAACGCCTCGGCGACCGGGTCACGCTCTGGGCCACCCTCAACGAGCCGTCCTGCTCGGCCTGGATCGGCCATCTCGAAGGTACGATGGCGCCCGGCTGGACCGACCTCACCGCCGCCGTCCGCGCCTCCTGCCACCTGCTCCTCGGCCACGGCCTCGCCACCCAGGCGATCCGCGCCGCCGCCCCCGGCGCGCAGGTCGGCATCGTCAACAACCTCTCCACCGTGCACCCGGTCACCGACCGCCCCGAGGACCTGGCGGCGGCCCGCCGCCACGACGGCCACGTCAACCGCTGGTGGCTCGACCCGGTGCACGGCCGCGGCTTCCCCGCCGACATGGTGGAGACCTACGGCGTCGAACTCCCGGTGGACGACGCCGACCTGGCCACCATCGCCGCCCCGCTCGACTGGCTCGGCCTGAACTACTACTTCCCGGCGTACGTCGCCGACGACCCCGAGGGGCCCGCGCCGTACGCCCGATCCGTCCGCCGCGAAGGCGTCCCGCGCACCGGCATGGACTGGGAGATCGACGCGTCCGGCATCGAGACACTGCTGCTGAGGCTCACCGAGGAGTACGGCGCCCGGAAGATCTACGTCACCGAGAACGGCTCCGCCTTCCCGGACGTGGTCCGCCCCGACGGCAGCGTCGACGACCCCGAGCGCCAGGACTACCTGGAGCGCCACCTCGCCGCCTGCGCCTCCGCCGCCCGCAAGGGCGCCCCGCTGGCCGGCTACTTCGCCTGGTCGCTGCTGGACAACTTCGAGTGGGCGTACGGCTACGACAAGCGGTTCGGCCTGGTCCACGTCGACTACCGCACCCAGGTCCGCACGATCAAGGGCAGCGGCCGCCGGTACGCGGACATCGTCCGCGTCCACCGCGGCCAGACGCGCCGGGCCGCCTGAGCCCCGGCCCGGACGGCCGGTGGACACGACTGGGGAGTTCGTGTCCACCGGCCTGCCCCGCACACCCACCTACGGCACGGTCGGCGTCCGGATGAAACGGCCCGTCGGCCACGGTTCTGGCCGGCACTCCGGCTGCTCGGCAGCAACGTGGTCGCCCCGTCCGCCTCCCGGCGGGCCTCCGGGGAGACCGACAGCAGGGAGAACATCGGCTACCCCGACTGGACCACCACGGCCCTGCACGGCTCCGGCTACTCGGCCGACGGCAACATCGGCGCCCGCCGGACAGCCCGCACGAACTGGCCTGGGGGCTGGAGCTTCGGGAGCTCGGCGAAGAAACCGATGTCGAAGGCGAGCTGGGGCATGGGAGGATCCTAAGTCCCCGGCGGGGCCGTACGCGGACGAAGGCCAGGTCAGGAAGGGATACCGGGCCCGTCGCCGTCGAGATCCAGGCGGATGACGGCCAGGGTCTCCGCCACTTCGGCGGTCAGTTCGTCGTCCGGGCCGAACACCAGGCACAGGTCCGCGTGCAGCGGGTCCAGGACGTCGAAGGCGTCCGCCGTCCGCCCCTGCGCGAGCAGCAGCATGCCGATGTCGCGGCGCAGTTCCACCGCGTTCTCGCTCACGTCGCCGTCAACGGCGCGGACGACGTCGAGGACGTCGTTCAGTCCGGCCAGTGCCTCGGTCACCTGTCCGAGTTCGCCGCGGCAGCGGGCCGCCTGGGCACGGCTGTTCAGCGCGTCCTCACTGCTCGCTCCGCTGACCCGCGCGAAGGCGTCGGCGAGCTGCTCGAACTCGGGCAGCGCGGCCCGGTGGTCACCCGCCAGCTGGCGGCTGACCGCCCGCCACGTGCGCAGCCGTAGCACCGCCTTGTTGTCGGAGCCGAGGGCGCGTGCGGCCGGCCCGATCAACTCGTCCACCACCTCGGCGGCCTGTGCGTACCGCTCCTCCTCCATCAGGGCGAGGTAATGCTCATGGACTTCGCGGATGTGCTCCCGCAGTGCCTCCCGCTCGGCCGCGGGTACGACCGGCGGCGCGTCGGGCGCGGCGGCGGCACCGGGCCGCACGCTCCCGGCGCCGGCGCGGGAACGGGGGGCGTAGGGGCGGCGGAAGATCCCGGTCGGGTCGGGCGCCCCGGCGGGCCCCGCCTCCTCGGGCGGCGACTCCTCTCCCGGCGCGGGCAGGAACGGCCGCAGCCGCTCGTACACCTCCTGCACGTCCGCCGGACGCGCCTCGGGCGCCTTGCGGAGCAGGTGCAGAACCAGCTCTTCCAGGGCCGCCGGTACGTCGGCCCGCAGCTGCCGCAGCGGCGTCGGGGCCGCGTTGATGTGCTGCGTCATCAGCTGCCACTCGCTGTCCCCGCCGAACAGCGGCCGGCCGCAGAGCAGTTCGTGCAGCACACAGCCCAGTGCGTACAGGTCGGTGCGCGGCGTGACCCGTCCGCCGCGCACCTGTTCCGGAGCCATGTACTGGTGCGTCCCGAGGGGGCTGCCCGTCGCGGTCAGTTTGGTGACGTCCGTCCGGAGCATGGCCGCGATACCGAAATCCAGCACCTTCACCGTGCCGTCTCGCGCGACGAGGACGTTGCCCGGCTTCAGATCGCGGTGCACCACGGGCACGTCGTGCGCGTACGACAGCACGGTCGCCACCTGCGCCGCCACGGCCACCGCCCAGCTGACGGGGAGCGGCCGGTCCGGGTGCACGTACGCGGTCAGCGGCACTCCGTCGACCAGTTCCATCACCAGGAACAGCTGCTCGTACGACTCGTCGAGGACCGCGTCGTACACCTGCGGCACACCGGGGTGCTGGATCCGCGCGGTGATCCGGGCCTCGCGCCGGAACCGCTTCTCGAACTCCTGCGCCGCGTGCGGCGACGTCACGGCCTGCGGGCGGATCAGCTTCACGGCGACCGGCCGGTCCAGGACTGCGTCGTAGCCGCGCCAGACGTCCCCCATGCCGCCGTGGCCGAACTGCTCCAGCAGCTCGTAGCGTCCCGCGATCCGTCCAGCGTCCGGCACCTGGTCCCCGCCCCGCCCCGTCGAGTGTCCGACGTCTTCCTCGCTCTTCGATGTGCTCGGCACTCAGTTTCGCGGGTGCGGGTTTCGCGCGTCCAGCCAGGTGGCGGGGTACCTGTGTGATCAGGTCAGGTGCGGCGCGGCCAGCTCGGCCCACACCGTCTTGCCGGGGCCGCCGTCGGCGCGGGGCGTCCAGCCCCATCGGTCGGCCAGGGCCTCGACGAGGAGGAGTCCGCGACCGCCGTCGCGCGGGTCGGCCTCCGGTGCGGGCGCGGGCAGGCGGGGGAGGCGTTCGCCGCGGGTGTCGGTGACCTCGATGCGTACGGTGCCGGTGGGCGGGGCGGTGGTGAGGCAGACGCGGAAGTCGCGGCCGGCCACGTGCCCGTGCCGGACGGCATTGGCGCACAGCTCAGCCGTGACGAGGGTAAGGGTGTCATGCGCGTCGCTGCCGTACGGGATGCCCCAGGCGTCGAGCCGGGTTCCGCACAGCCGCCGGGCCAGGCGGGCGCCGCGCGGGGTGGAACTGAAGCGCATCGTGAACCGGTGCACCGTGAGGGGTGGTTGTGCTGCGGTCATGCACTCACCGTGGCGTCCTGTGGCCTGGCGTGACCAGTGGTGACGCGCTGACGCTGGTGCTTCGTACCGGGCTTGAGCGGGTGCTGTACGTGGCGGTACGTCGTGGTTCGTGGGGGAGAGGTGGGTGGCAGGACAGTCACTGACAGCGGCGCGGAGGTCGACCAGTCCACGACCGCGGTTCCCGGTCGACATGACCGAGGAAACGTACGGCGTCGACCTCCCTGGCTGACAGACGGCCCCCCGCGGCGGTGCTCGCCGGGGGGACAGGCCGGTCAACGGGTCAGGACAAGTACGAGCAAGACGAGGGCGACGCACGCCGCCACGGCCAGAAAGGCCTTCCTCCGTCCCTCGTCCGACACCCGTCTCCGGACGGCGAGCCGTCCGTCGGTGCTTCGGAAGATGTAGAACGCCAGGTTGTCGGAGCCGGGCGGCGTCGCCTTGACGACCGTCAGCCGCTTGATCACGACTTCGCGCTCCTTCTCTCCCTCCAGCGAGCGCAGGTGCGGTTCGAGGGCCGAGCGATGGCTGGGGGAGAGGTCGTCGGGAAGCGGATCGCCGGTGCCGAGCCGGTCCGTCCGCCAGTCGCCCGCGCCCAGTTCCGATGCCACCTGCCGGGGCCGTGGGACGGGGGGCGGCACCTTCTCGGTCTGTGAGGTCCACTTGATCCGTCCCGCCGTCCATGACGTGAGGTTCCCGTGCCCGTGACAGGCGGTGCACTCGACGGTGCCCGCTCCCTTGCACGGTACGCACGGGATGCGCCCAGTCGCGTCGCACTCAGCGCATCTGACCTTCCCCCAGCCCCGGCACCCAGGGCACGCGCTGTCGGGTGTCTGGCAGGCCTCGCACTTCACCCGCTCGTCGGGCCGGCCGGCCCGGCCCTGCTTGGGCGGCCGGGGCGGGGTGCTGGGCAGGCCGCCGTGCTTGAGGCTCTGCGTGCACGTGGTGACGCCCTGGCACACGGTGCATACTCGGGCCGGCTCGCACGGGCGGTACTTCATGCCGTTGCAGTCGGCACACCGCCGTCGGCCGCTGCCGCAGTCACAGGACCTGAGATGCACCGTGCCGCGTTTGACCAGGTCGAGCGGCTGGTCGACGGGCTGCTCGTGCGGGCCCAGCTTGTAATCGCGCAACACGTCGTAGACCGATCTCCCCGAGAGGTCGACGGTGCCGGGCCGGTGCAGTGTCTCCTCGGTGCGGCGCTCCACACGCCGGGTGACCTTGCCTTCGAGCAGGTGCAGGCGGGTGAGGTCGAAATCCGCGGCAGACGGACCGGGACGCCTGCTTTGGCCGCGTGCCAGGAACCTGTCGAGTGCCGCACGCACTTCGTCGTCGGACGGATCGCCGGCTGCCACCGAGAAACTCACTCCCCCCAAGCCACGCCTCTCCCGCCCGAGACAGGGGCCGGACCGAAGCCGAGCGACACCAGTGTGAGGGGGACAGTGCCCGCCGCAAAAGGGCGCGTAGCGGAGAGGCCATGACGCCGCCCGTCCGCGCAGCGCGCGGAGCACCCCCCCAAGTCGTGTCCGGGGCGCGACGTGACCTGTGGTGATGCTATGGCGTTGATCCTTCGGGGGCGGGCTCGACCCCTGTGTCCGGCTGGCGAAGTGCGGCAAGAGGTGGGCGTGGTGGTGACCGTGAGGGATGTGGAAGCGGGGCAGCGGCCGGAGGACGAGCCGGGGACGGGTGTCGTGACCGCGTTCGGCCGGCAGTTGAAGCTGCTGAGGGTGCGGGCGGGCCTGGAACGGGCCGAGTTCGGCAAGCGGGTCGGGTACTCGGCGGACACGGTGGCCTCCATCGAGCAGGGCAGGCGCATCCCGCAGGCACGGTTCATCGAGAAGGCGGATGAGGTGCTGGGAGCGGGTGGGGTGCTGACGGCCTTGAAGGAGGAGGTGGGGAGGGCTCAGTATCCGGCGTTCTTCCGGGACGCGGCACGACTGGAGGCGGACGCGCACGAGCTTTTCCTGTACGCGGTGCAGGGGTGCCGGGGCTTCTCCAGACCGAGGAGTACACCCGAGCTCTGCTTGCCATGCGGCGCCCGCTGCTGGACGAGGACACCATTGAGCAGCGCGTGGCGGCACGACTGGCACGCCAAGAGATCTTCAACCGCTGGCCGGCGCCGCTCGTGAGCTTCGCCATCGAGGAAGCGGTGCTCCGCAAGCCGTTCGGCGGTAAGCCGGTCCTTCGCGGGGTGCTCGAGAACATCCTGTTGATCGGGCACAAGCGCAACGTCGAGATCCAGGTGGTGCTGAACGACAGTGAGGACAACGCCGGGGTGGACGGGCCCTTCACGTTGATCACACCGAGGAAGGGCGACCAGATCGTGTACCTGGAAGTGCAGGGGCGCAGCATCCTGGTGACCGACCGGGACGAGGTACGGTCTGTCTCAGCACGCTATGGAATCATCCGCAGCCAGGCTCTCACTCCGCGAGAGTCCGTGGGATTCGTAGAGAAGGTGCTGGGAGAGCTATGAACAACGGCGAGTCGTGGCGCAAGAGCAGCTACAGCGGTGCGGAGGGTGGCGAGTGCATCGAGATCGCCGAGGCAGACGGAGCCGTGTGGGTCCGTGACTCCAAGCGTCCCGCAGAGGCCAAGCTGTCCTTCGGGAGCGAAGCGTGGGACGGCTTCATACGGATGGCCGCCCAGGGATGAACCGGCGGGGTCCGGTACGTGCATCGCACCGGACCCCGCTCGCGTCAGATGTCTTCCAGCCCCTCCTCCCGGCGGATCATCCGCCAGGCCGCGCGGCGCGCACTGCGGTCGAGGTTGGACTTGAAGTCGCGGTCCGTGCCGAAGTACCGCTTGCCGAGCGTGTCGATCGTGGAGACATGGTCCATCATGTTCTCCTCGAACTTCTTGTCGAAGACGATGCCGAAGTTCTCCTCGTCGTTGACGAGGGCGGCAGCCCGGACCTTCGGGTCCTCCTTGGTGGCGTTGAACGCCGGGAGGACGTCCTCCTCGGTGAACTCCGTGCCGAACTTGGCGTTGAACTTCTCGATCAGCTCGGACAGCATTGACTTCTCGGCGTCCTTGCCGCCGCCCACCCCGTCGCCGAAGCCCTTGAGCTGGGCCGCGCCCTCGGGGTTGAGGGACACGTCGTGCTCGCCGGTCTTCTCGACGCGCAGGTGACTGAGGTCCACCTCGCCTATGTCGACCCCGCCGTCCGCCCGCCGGGGGAGCCGGTTGAGCAGGTAGCGCCCGTAGAGGTACAGGCGCTCCAGCTCGGCGTCGTGGTACGGGACGATCTGCGCGAGGAAGCCGTACTTGCGGACGTAGTCGGTGAGGTTGGCGCGGAAGTCCTCGGCCGTCTCGACGTCGTCCTCCTCCTCGCTCTCCAGGAGGGCGGTGAAGCGGGTGACCGCGGGGGACAGGAGCCGGTACAGCTCGGCGTGCAGCTTCTCCCACTTGGACTGCGAGCCGGCCGCCTTCTCCTGCGCCTCGAAGTACGCGGCGACGAACTCGTCCATGTCCTGTTCCGAGATGACCGGCGCGGACATGACGCGGCTCTGGGCCGAATAGAGGAGGTTCGGGTCGGAGGGCAGGGTGTGCGCCTCCTCGAAGTACGGGCGGAAGGCGTCCCGGATGTCCTCGGCCTCGTTGACGAAGTCGAGGACGGCGAGGTCGGCCTGCGTCTTGCGCTCGGCGGTGCGGTTGAGGCGGGAGAGGGTCTGCACGGCGGCGATGCCGGTCAGCGTCTTGTTGACGTACATGGTCGTCAGGAGCGGCTGGTCGAAGCCGGTCTGGTACTTCTCGGCGACGACCAGGATGCGGTACTCCTGCTGGCCCTTGCCGCCGGCCTTCGCGGCCTTGTCGTCGGCGCGGGTGTAGCCGAACGCCTTCGGCAGTGCGCTCTCCGGCAGACCGCCGTTCTCCTTGCTCTCGGTGGTCTCCTCGCCGTCGATGGTGAGGGACCCGGAGAAGGCGACCAGCACACCGAGGTCCGGGTACTTGGTGTCGTACGCGCGGTCGGCGATGTAGCTGCGGATGGCTCGTGCCATCTGTACGGCGGAGTGCCGGGAGGCCGTGACCACCATGGCCTTGGCCCGTCCGCCGAGCCGGCCGCGGGTGTGGGCGACGAAGTGCTCGACGATCACCTGGGCGTGCTGGGAGACGGTGTGCTCATGGGTGAGCGCGAACCGGGCGAGGAGGGAGTTCGCCTTGGAGGGGTCGACCTCCTTCTCGTCCGGGTTCTGGTTCACCAGCTTCCAGTAGGTGTTGTAGGTGACGTAGTTGCGCAGGGGGTCGAGGATGAAACCCTCCTCGATGGCCTGGCGCATGGAGTAGGTGTGGAAGGGGCGGTAGACGGTCTTGCCGTTCTCGACGCCTTCCGTACCGAAGAGTTCGAGCGTCTTCGCCTTGGGGGTGGCCGTGAAGGCGAAGTAGGAAAGGTTGGCGGCATGGGAGCGCTCGACCGCCTTCGCCTTCAGCTTGTCGTCCACGGTGACCGTGGTCGCGCCCTCGTCGTCCGAGTCAGCGTCCAGGCCGAGGTCGCGCAGGGCGGACTTCACGGCGGTGGCGGCGTCGCCGGACTGGGAGGAGTGCGCCTCGTCCACGATGATCGCGAAGCGGGTGCCCTCGATCTTGGTGGGGTTGCGCTTGATGTAGTCGAGCAGCGCCGGGAACGAGTGCAGCGTGACGGTGACGATCTTGCCGGTGTCGCGGGAGAGGGCGCGGGCCAGCTGCTCGCTCTTGGCGCCGTGCTTCTCGTCCACCTTCACGACCAGGCCGTCCGTCTGCGAGAAGCTGCCGACGGTCGCCGAGAGCTGGGCGTCCAGCGCGCGGCGGTCCGTGATGACGATGACCTTGTCGAAGACGGGCTCGCCGGGCTTGATACGGCCGTCGGCGAGGGCGTCGGGCCGCAGGACCGCGGGATCGCGGCGGGCGTGCAGGTCGCTGAGGCGGTGGGCCAGCCAGCCGATGGTGTTCGACTTGCCGGACCCGGCGGAGGCCATGATCAGGTAGTTCTGGCCGGCACCGTGGACGGACGCGTGCGCGGTGAGCTTGCGGACCACGTCCCACTGGTGGAAGCGGGGGAAGATCGTGGTCTTGGTGGTGCCGCCGCCGGGCGTCTTCTCCTTCTGCTGATGCACGAAGCGCTGGAGCAGGTCGAGCCAGTTGTCCCGCTGCCAGACCTGTTCCCAAAGGTACGAGGTGGCGTACGTGCCGTGGGCCGTGGGCGCAGGGTTCCCCGCTCCACCGGGCTGGCCGGCGCCGTTCGAGCCGGTGTTGAACGGGAGGAACCGGGTGCTCTTGCCGCGCAGTTGCGTGGTGACGAAGACCAGGTCCGGGTCGACGGCGAAGTTCGCGACGACCCGCCGCGTGAAGATCAGCTCGGTCGGGTCGCGGTCGGTCCGGTACTGCTCCTTGGCCTGCTCGACGCCCTGCCCGGTGAGCGGGTTCTTCAACTCGGCCGTGGCGACCGGGATGCCGTTGAGGAACAGGGTGAGGTCGAGCCTGTGGCCCCAGTCGGCCTGCTTGGTGGCGTAGGGGAGTTCCCGGACGACGGTGAGGCGGTTGGCGCGGTAGCCGTCGAGGACCGACTCGGCGGAGATCAGGTTGGGCTTGAAGTAGGCGACGCGGAGACGGACACCGCGGTCCTTGACGCCGTTGCGGAGGACGTGGAGCAGCCCGTCGTCGGCGATGGCCCGGTCCAGGCGCTGCGCGAAGCCGCGCTGCGCCTCGCTGGGGTTGCCACCGTAGACGGTGAGCAACTCGTCCCACTCGTCGGGCTGGGTCGCGCCGATGAAGGTGAACAGCTCGTTGGTGTCGAGCCCGAGGTCGGGCTGGTAGTCCTCGGGGTTCGCCTCCCGCCAGCCGCGCTCGCAGAGGGCGGCGACGATGGCAGAGCCGAAGGAGGACTCGTCGTGCACGGGGCTCATACGGAGACTCCTTCGGTGACGTTGCGGCCGCTGGCGGTGGTCACGTCGAACTGGCCGGTTACGGCGGCGGCGATGAGGGCTTGGCGGCGTTCGGCGACCAGCGCTCGTTGCGCAGCGAGTTTCCGTTGGAGAGTCCCAATTTGGGCAACCCTGTCGGCTAGCTGTCCCAGCCGTTGGGTGGCTTCGCTGAGCGTGGGTAGAGGAATCGGCACACCGCGCAGTCGATCAGCCTTGATGCCCAGAGCCGTGGAGCCAGTGGAACGGAGTTGCAACTCTGCCTGCCCCTGAGGTGACAGGAGGTACCAGTAAAGCCACTGCGGTGAGCAGACGTCTTGATTCGCCCTAAGCACGATCACGCGTTGCGCAAGTGCGATGAATGTATCGCTCACCATGGCTACTTGCCCCAGCGGAGCTTCAGTGGTGAGCAGTACATCATTAACCTCAAGCAGCCCCCGACGCATCCAATCGGCATAGGATTCCGCAGCTACGAACTCACGACTGGCTTCGAGGTCAATACGGCCATTGCGAATATTCTTAGCTGTAACGAGTGGAATGCCGGATTCTGTCTTCTCCGGAGTGGCCCCGCGGTAGTCAATCCATCGCTTGACTGCTCGCCGCAGAGGGAGAACTGGAACTTCGTCTGACGCTTGGTAGGTGAAGCATGCTGCGATGAGTGCTGCTTTGCGCTCTTCGAGTAGTCCAGTCAACTTGTTGAATCGGTCGTCGAGGACTTCCAGCTTCGAGGTCTCGGTGTCGAGGAAGTCGGCGATGCGGCGCTGTTCCCTTTGCGGTGGGTAGGCCCAGGGGGAGGAGAAGAACGCTTCCGTGTCTAGGTTCTGAATTCCGGTCGTCTGCTTGATCGCGGCTTGAGTCAGTCCTTGTCCGTATGCCGTGGCGAATACGTAGTTCAAGAACCTGGGCTCGACGTCGGTGGACGGCTTGACGTGAGCGCAGAAATTAGAACACACCGCTTTGACGGTATCGGTGAACAGGACAGCCATACCCACGGGCTGTTTCTCGCCGCCCCCTGACTTCTCCAAAACGAGATCCCCAGGACGCAGGAGATGCTGATGAAGTGAGGAGGCGTCCACGTGGCGCAGAGGTGCATGGGCGGGAAGCGCACGCCGACGGGGTCGGTCGAAGTCCGCAGCGCGGATGCAGCGGACGTCTCCGCCGTCCCCGACAGGGTCGCTACCCCACGCGCCGTTCGTGGCGCTCGCGATGAGGTTCTTGAGACGTCCGCGAGTCCAATGGACGGGCGCCGCGTGCAGCCACTCATGTGCACCGGTCATTCCGTGACCTCCCCAAGCAGCGCCTGGATCTCCGCCTCCAGCGCCTTCAACTCCGCGTCGATCTCCGTCAACGGCCGCGGCGGTTCGTACACGTAGAAATGCCGCGTGAACGGAATCTCGTACCCGATCTTCGTCTTGCTGTGGTCGATCCACGCGTCCGGCACATGCGGGTGGACCTCCCGCGCCAGGTACTCCTCGACGTCCTCGCCAAGCGGCACGTTCTCGTAGTCCCGAAGCTCAGCGTCCGGCTCAGGCTGGCCCTTGACGAGCTGTACCTCGCCCTCCGGGTCCCGCACGCCGACGACCTCACGCAGTGCCTTGTTGAACGGCGCGCCGGTCGGCCACGTCCCGCCTGCCTGCACGACCGCGTCCTTCAGTGCGAGCCAGGCCTCCTGCTTCGTGCTCCAGCTCGTGCCCATCAGGGACTTGAACGCGTCCGCCAGCGCCGGAGCCTGCGGCAGCTTCTGGATCGCCTTGGACGCCTCCAGCGCCGCCAGCGTCTCCTCCGTGATCTCGAAGCGCAGCTTCAGCGGGCGCTCGACCGTGATCCGCTGGTAGCCGAAGTCCTCGTTCCAGAAGACCTTCACCTTGCCGTGCAGCGGATGCTCCGCGTCCCCCGCCACCGCCAGGGCCTCGCCGTACAGCTTGACCACCGTCGCGATGTGGTCCTTGCCCAGCTCCTTGCGCTTGTCGCCGAGCGACTTCCGCATCTTCTGCCACTGGTCCCGGGCGTCCAGCAGGACGACCTTGCCCTTGTGGTCCGGGCTCTTCCGGTTCGTGAGAATCCAGAAGTACGTGGAGATGCCGGTGTTGTAGAAGAGCTGGTCCGGCAGGGCGACGATGCCCTCCAGCCAGTCGTTCTCCAGGATCCAGCGGCGGATCTCCGACTCACCCGAGCCGGCCGCGCCCGTGAAGAGCGGCGAGCCGTTGAAGACGATCGCGATGCGCGAGCCGCCCCCGCCGTTCACGTCCACCGGCTTCATCTTGGAGATCATGTGCTGGAGGAACAGCAGCGAGCCGTCGTTGATGCGCGGCAGGCCCGCGCCGAACCGGCCGGCCTCACCCAGCGACTTGTGCTCGGCCTCGACCTCCTCCTTGACCTTCTTCCACTCCACGCCGAACGGCGGGTTCGCGAGCATGTAGTCGAAGGTCTTGCGGGCATGGCCGTCGTCGGAGAAGGAATTGCCGAAAGCGATGTTCTCCGGGTCCTGGCCCTTGATCATGAGGTCGGACCGGCAGATCGCCCACGACTCGGGGTTGAGTTCCTGCCCGTACACCTCCACCGTGGCGTCGGGGTTCAGGTCCTTGATCAGGTCGTCCATCGCTGAGAGCATGCCGCCCGTGCCGCAGGCCGGGTCGAGCACCGTGCGGACCGCGCCCGGCAGGTGCAGCGCGTCACCGTCCGGAGCGACCAGCAGCCGCACCATCAGCTGGATGACCTCGCGGGGAGTGAAGTGCTCACCGGCCGTCTCGTTGGACTGCTCGGCGAAGCGGCGGATCAGTTCCTCGAAGATGTAGCCCATGTTGTGGTTGGGCACGACCTCGGGACGCAGGTCCAGGTCGGTGAACTTGCCGATGACCTGGTAGAGCAGCCCCGCGCTGTCCAGCCGCTTGATCTGCTGGGCGAACTCGAAGCGGTCCAGCACACCCCGCCCGTTGTCCGAGAAGGCCCCCACGTACACCGTGAGGTTCTTCGCCGCGTTCTGCGGGTCCGCGGCGATCTTCTTCAGGGTGAGGCGGGAGCGGTTGTAGAAGGAGTGGCCCGAGGCCCGGCGCAGGAAGCGGTCCGGGTCGATGTCGCTGTCCTTGTGCTGCTCGGCGATCTCCGCGACCCTGTCGCGGGTAGGCTCCAGCACGCACTCAAGGCGTCGCAGCACCGTGAACGGCAGGATGACCTTGCCGTAGTCGGACTGCTTGTAGTCCCCCCGCAGGAGGTCGGCGACGGACCACGCGTGGTTCGCCAACTCCGTGTGCTTGCTGCTGTTCAAGTGGATCCCCGGATTCCTTCCGAAATGTCCCAACCCCACCGTCCGGGCCGGCTGAGCGGCCGGGACGGTCCGACAATTGTGGTCTATGTGTGAAGGCGCGCGTGCCTAACGGGGCGAATCGCCACCCCGCACGCGTACCGCCCCCTCGGACTCCGCGTCCCGCGACGGGAGCAGCTGGCCGCCCGTGAGCCCGCCCGCCAGCAGCCGTGCCGTCTCCTCCGCCAGCCGCGTCGCCCGCCGCGCCTCCGCCCGCAGCTCGTGCACGTGCCGGAACGCCTCCCCGTACCGCCGCTGCTCCTCCAGCGGCAGCAGGGGCACGCGCAGCCGGCCCGGGCTGACCGTCAGGATCGTGCTGCCCGTCGACGCGCCCGCGATGTTCTCCTCCGCGCCCAGGAAGCCGGCGAGGAACCACGCGTCCAGGCGTGCCGGGTCCGGGCGGAAGAGGTGGACGTGGTGCCCGAGCAGTGCCCCGGCGTCCTCCTCGCCCGCGACCCGGGCCATCGGGCCGTCCGCGCTCGCGACCGCCCGTACGAGGACGTCCCCGAGGGCGATCACGGGTGCCGTGTCGTCGTAGGGCCCCACCGGATCCCCTGTGGGACCCGACTCGCTCGCGACGTCCGAGCTGGTGAGCACCGCCCGCGTCTCGGGCCTTCCGCCCCCGCCCGTCCCGCCGCCCGCGGCCTGTGCCCGACTGCGCACACTGTCCGGCTGGGTCCGCAGCAGGGTGAGCGCCCCACCGCGTGCGAGGTCGGAGGCCGTGGCCGTCCGCCACTCGCGGGCCGTGGCGCCCGCAGCGCTCCAGCTCTCTTCGCCCGCCGTCCGCGCGAGGGACTTCGCGGCCCTGACGAGGTTCCGTCGTGTGGCGTCGACCTCGGCCGACAGTTCCGCCGGATCGATCTCGGCACGTGACGCCCGCACGAGCCGCGCCGGGGTCAGGTCCACCACGTCGTCCAGCAGGTCCACCACGCCGACCGCGCGCGCCACGCCAGGTTCACCCTCGAAGGTGTCCGGGCTCTTCGTGAACGCCCGCCACGCGTCCAGAGCGCGCACCGTGATCCTGTCCCAGTCCACGGAGGCGGACCGGCTCCCGCCCCGGGGGCGGGGGTTCCCGGCCGTGCCTCCGGGCCCGGCCGTCATCGCGGGCGTTTCCGCGGCCGTGTCGACGAACAGCACGGACTTGCGCTCGGGGCCGCCCGGCTCCGGCCGTTGCAGGACCCAGATCTGCAAGCCGACGTGCAGCGGCACCGACGCGCCGGCCGGCAACGCGATCACCGCGCGCAGCGCCCCGCTGCGCACCAGCTCCGCCCGCACGCGACGCCCCGACGCGCGGCCGGCCGTGGCGGGCGGCAGGAGCAGGGCGGCGTAGCCGCCGGGTGTCAGGTGGGCGAGCGCGTGCTGCACCCACGCCAGCTCCGACTCGGCGCGCGGCGGGACGCCGTACGCCCAACGCGGGTCGTACGCCAGCTCGTCGTGGCCCCAGTCACGGACGCCGTACGGCGGGTTGCACAGCACCGCGTCGGCGACCAGGTCGGGGAAGGCGTCCGCGCGGAGGCTGTCGGCGGCGCGTACGGTGACCGAGGCATCCGGGGCCGTCAGCATCAGGCTTACGGCGCTGCGCCGAGCCTGCACGCCGAGCGCGTCCTGGCCGTACAGCTCGTGTGCTCCCCGGCGGGCGGCGGCCGCCAGCAGGGTGCCGCTCCCGCAGGCCGGGTCGAGGACGCGGACCGGGGAGCCGGGGACGAGGCCGGCGAGCAGGTCCGCGAGCGGTGCGGGGGTCCGGTACGCGCCGGACGCGGCGCTGTCCTCCAGCTCCCGCTCGGCGAGCACGGCCAGCGCGGCCTGGCCGCCCTCGTCACGTACGCACGCGTACAGCGCGCGCAGTACCGCCGCGTCACCCGTCTCGAAACGGACCGCGTCCGCGGCCGGTACGGCATCGCAAGCGGACGCCGCGTCCTGCTGTGCGCGGGCGGCGAGGTCCGCGTCCGGCAACCGCACGGCGGCCGTCAGCTCCTCCGCCGGACGGCCCGCCGCCGCGAGGACGAGCAGGGGCAGCCCCTCCGACGTACCGCCGCCGCCGTGAGCGTGCAGGCGCAGGACGGTGCGCAGCTCCTCCGCCGGGGTCGCCGCCGACGCGTGCCCGCGTGAGGCGAGCCAGGCGCGCACGGCATCCAGGTCGTACAGGGGGCTGCTCTCCGTGCCGCCGGACGGCTCCGGGAAGTCCTGGTGCCGACGACGCCAGTTGCTGACCGTGGCCCGCGTGACCCCCGCGATGCGGGAGATCTCGGCGGCGGTCACCTGGGCGGACGACTGTGGCATGGCGGGAGTCCTGGGCCTCTCGGGAGTAGTTAGTCAACAACCTACGCCACGCGTCAAATCTGTCAACGCGTTTGACGGTGCTTTCAGTGTTGTGCTTTTCTGGCCATGCTTGCGGATGGAAGCAGCTCGCTGTCCTCCGGGGGCGGGCCGGAAGGTCCGCGGCCTCCGACCACCACGCACACACACGAAACGGACTGCACCCATGACCTTCCAGCAGCCCTCCCCGCCGCCCCACCCCGGACCGCAGGGCCCCCTCGGTCCCGGCGCGCCCGCCGGCCCCGGAAAGCCGGTTCGCGGCAGCAGACGATGGCTCAAGTACGGGGCGGTCGCTCTGGTCTCCCTGTTCATAGGAGTCGGCATCGGCAACAGCGGAGGCGCGGCGGACTCGGGGAAGAAGACCGCCGAGCCCGAGGCCGGCCCCCGGCCGACCGTCACCGTGACCGAGACGGCCGAGGCCGCTCCCGAGCCCGCTCCCACCGTCACCGAGACGGTCACCGCCAAGCCGAAGAAGACCAGGAAGCCCGGACCGGCGACCAGCTTCTCCGGCGAGGGCGAGTACCTCGTCGGCGAGGACATCGCCGCCGGCACCTACCGGACCGCCGGGCCGGAGGGCGGGTTCGGCTGCTACTGGGAGCGCGCCAAGGACGCCAGCGGGGAGTTCGGCTCCATCATCGCCAACAACAACCTCAACGGGCCGGGGCGCGTGACGCTCAACAAAGGGGAGTACTTCAAGACCAACCGGTGCCAGGAGTGGAAGAGGGTCGGCTGAGATCGGGCGTGCCCCGACTCCGCACGCAGGGCCTGGAACGCGCTGACCTTGTCCTCGCCGAAGCGGCTCGGGGAAGCCCTCCTGCTCCAGGATCTCGTGGCCGAGCAGTCCGTGCCGGACGTACCGCGCGCGGCGCGGACCAGTTCGGCGTCCAGGTGGCTCAAGCGCGGGGCGGACAGGAGCTGTTCGGTGAGTACTGCTCGTGCGGCGCACGGATCTCGTCGGGTCCCGGAATGCTCATCCGGCGAGCGTGACAACCCGCCGTCGAGCGGTCCGTACGGCCCTCCTGCCCGGGTCCTGACCGGTCAGGTCCGGTCCGGCCCGGGCCGGTTCGGGTCATCCGATCGAGCACTCCTTCACACTGAGCGGTTCGGTGCTGCCGGCCGGTCTGCTGCACAGCACCTCCGTCTCCGAGACGCCCTGCGGGGTCCTGCGGACCCGCTTGAGCACGATGCTGTGGCCGTACCGTTCCCCGTACAGCGGCGCGTCGGTGAAGTCGATCGTTCCGGTGGCCATCCCGTCGAGCTTCACGCCCCTGAGGTTCACCCAGGTCGCCGCGCGGCTCTGGCGCACGTCGCCGAGGCTGGCCGCCCAGTACAGCGCACGCGTGGCGTCGTGGGCGAGCGCCGTCTGGCCGCTGGCGAAGTCGGGGGAGTCGTACCTGACCTCCTTGCCCGCCAGCCAGGGGAGGTACTTGGCGGCGTCCTCGTAGAAGGCGGTCGTGGACGCGGCCTCCCTCAGCTCGGCCAGTGCGGCGTGGTAGAGGGTGATCCGCGGGGCCACGCCGTCACTCCCGCCCGTGCCGGAAAACCTGGCCTTGCTCAGGTCGTCGCCCGTGAGGATGGAGATCTCCCGGCTCGCGCAGCCCGGTTCGGTGCCCAGCTGGGTCATCAGCGGACCGATGTCCTCGACCCGTCCCGCGAAGTAGATCACCGTGGGTACGTTCTTCCCCCGGCAGATGCTCTCCGCGTGCAGCCGCAGCTCGGGCTTGCCGTTCGCCACCCGATAACGCTGCTCGGGCAGCAGCCGGAAGTGCTCGCGGCGCAGCATTTCGCCGCCGTAGGAGGCCTGTTCGCTGGTGTAGCGGTCCTGCGAATCCTTGGTGTCGCGGGCCAGCACCAGCGCGTACGGGTCCTTCTCCCGGGCGCGGAGCTGCCGGACGACGAAGCCGAGCGCTTCCGCCTGGTGCTCGTCGGGAGCCGCGAGGCTGAACCAGTTGGAGAACTTCTTCGGCAGGTAGGTCGCCGAGTTGGTGCCGGAGACGATGGGCAGTCCCACCGCGTGGAGCCGGCGCGTGACGTAGGGACTGCTCTGCAGGTCACGTCCGAAGCCGACCACGCCGACGACGGTCGGGTCACGGTCGGCGTACTCGGCGATCGCGTCCGCCGTCAGCCGCTGCTGCCCCATGTCCACGCCCCCGTTGGCGAGCAGCACCCGGAGTTTCACCGTGTAGTTCTCGTTGACCACGCGCTGGGCGAGATACACGCCGGCCAGCTCCTCGGTGCCCTTGACCAGGGAGGAGTCCGTCGAGGAGGAGCTGAGCGGTCCCGCGTACACCACGGTGACGTACGTGCCGGGGTGGTGGTGCAGCACGTCGGCGTTCTCGGCGCGCACCAGGTCCTCCAGCTCGCGCATCCTGTTGCCCTCCTGGTCGGCTCCGCCCGGGAGGTACGCGCCGAACCGGACGTCTCCGGTGGCTATGCCGACGCACTCCGTGCCGCCGCCGGGAGCGGGACGCCGTACCGTGTCGCGGTCGGCGCTCAGCAGGCCCGCCGAGCAGTACGCACGGTGCAGTTCGAGGGAGTGGACGACACCCGAGGTGACGGCGAGGACGAGGACGAGGACGAGGCTGTACGCCGACCACACCACGCGGGCGACGGACGGCCGGTGCCTGGCCCGGACGCACCGCCAGTCCGTCTGCCGCAGCTGCACCAGCTCGTCGCGGGGCAGTGGCACCCTGAGGACCCAGGGCAGGGCGTTCGTCCGGCTCGGCGACTGGTCGGCCCGGAGGTTCCCGGCCCACTCGTCGTACCAGTGCCGCAGCCGTTGCTGGAGGCGCCAGGGCGGGGGCGGGGGCTGCGGCCGGCCGGCCGGTGGTTCCGTGTCCGTGCCGCGGTCGAGTAGCGCCGCGTCGCCCGCCGCCACGCCCGCCACGATGAGCAGCGGGTCGAGTTCACTGCGCCGGCTGCGGACGTCGCTGACCGCCCTGATCAGTTCGACGCCGCCGTTCTCCCGGCTGATCCGGCGCAGGAACAGCACCGGCGGACGCGTCCGCTTGAACCCCCGCAGGTCCCAGCTGCCGCGCCGGTGGTTGTCCCGCAGGTCCTCGAACAGCGCCAGCACGTACAGCTGGAGGGGGAACGGGCCGCCCTCCCGCATCGCCTCGGCCACGTCGTAGGTGCGGGCCGCTATGGCCCTCCAGGAGCGTACGGGCCGCAGCAGCCGCACGCTGGTCGACCGGCGGCGGGCTGCGGACTGGAGGAACGTCGTGGTCAGGAACCACCGGCTCTCCCTGCGCAGCCACAGGAAGAGGGGAGCGCGTCCGGGGACGTGGTTGAGGCCGGCGAGCAGGATCATCAGTCCGATGCCCGCCAGGACGGCGACGTACCACTCGGGGCGGGTGAGCAGCGCGGTGAACGCGCCCAGGATGCCCATGGGCAGGAACTGCTGCACGTCGTTGAGGAGCAGCTGCCGGTGCCGGCGCGCGGGTCTGCGGGGCCGCCAGCGCTGCCGGGCCAGGATGCGCAGCAGATGCGTCTGGGCGTGTTCCCGCTGCGCGTTGCCGTCCGGTGTGCCGACGGGGGCGGTCGGCCAGTGCTCGCGCATCTCCGGGTCGTCGGTGGCCTCCTGGAGGGCGCGGACGAGGTTGAGGCGTGGGAAGGCGTAGGGCCGGTAGGCGGCGGACCGGGCGCCCCACTTCCGCCAGTCGCCGAGGTCCCACAGGAGCCGCGTGGCCCTGGCCAGGGGGTCGACGTCCCCCGGCTGCGGCTCGGTCGGGGCGACGGCCAGGCGCGTCCCGTGGCGCTGCTGTCCTTCGCGCAGTTCGTCGACGAGTTCGGTGACGCGGTCGTCGTCCGCGGGGTCCTCGGCGTGCAGCACGATGACCGGCATCGGGCGATCGCTGGTCCGGAAGTCCTGGATCAGGGACTCCAGCTGCCGCTGGACGTCGATTCCGGCTTCGGTCGACATGCCCGGGTGATCACCCGGGCAGTCCTGAGGAAAGACGTGATCCCGGCCGTGCATGGACACCCCCCGTGGTCTGAAGACACATGTGTCACAAGCGCTCTTGAGGATATCGCCGGGGACTGACAATTCGCTCCCGGCGGAACGCTGCGCGGGCTGTGGCGCGGTGGGGGCTGGCGGCGCGGTGGGGGGTGGCTGTGCCTCTTCAGCGAGGGGAGGGGCGGGCTTCCTCACGGGGTGTCAGCAGCCGCTGCCCATGGAGGCGCGTGCCCGGGCGGGGGCATACCCGGAGCACCTCGGGGTGAGCGATCGGGGAGCCGTGGGGGTCCGGGGGACAGGTGGCCCCGGCCGGTGTCGGCCTGCCGGGGGCGCCGTCAGCGGCTCGGCGGGGCCAGTTCCCGGCAGTGTCAACCGCTCCCGGCGGAACGCTGCGCGGCGCGGGCACGGTGGGGGTGGCAGTGCCTCTTCGGCGAGGGGAGAGGCCCTCGGCGGCACCGAAGGTCAGCGGCCCGACGGGACCAGTTCCCGTACCGGCCGCGTCGGCGCCGGACGCACGACCCGCGAGGTGCGCCACAGCCACCGCACATCCCGCCCGAACGACCACACCAGGGAGCCCAGCGCCAGCAGCGTGATCGTGAGGTTCGCCGGGTGGGGGAGCAGGTCCGCGCCCGCGACGAGGAGGCAGACGCCCTGGATCGCCGCCACGGTCTTGCGCGCGAACGACGGCGGCAGGGGGGCCGTCAGCCAGGGCGCGAGCCGGGCCGCGGCGACGAACGCGTAGCGCATCCCGCCGATCAGGAGGACCCACGGGCCGAGCTGCGCCGACACGTACACGCTCAGCACCAGGATCAGGAACGCGTCGACCTCCATGTCGAAGCGCGCGCCGAGCGCGGAGGAGGTGCCGGTGCGGCGGGCGACCTTGCCGTCCACGCCGTCCAGCAGCAGGGCCACGGCGGTCAGGGCGACCAGCAGCGTCACCGGCGGCGCGCTCTCGAAGGAGTCCGCGACCAGCGCGGTCACCCCCCCGACCAGGGTGGCCCGGCCCAGCGTGACCCGGTTCGCGGGGCCGAAGGAGCGCAGCCGGGATCGGTGCACGGCGCGGGAGAGGACCGCCCAGGTGGCGAACGCGAAGGCGAGCCCCGTCAGCCAGCCGGCCGGCCCCATGCCGACCGCCGAGCCGAGCAGAGCCAGCAGCAGGATCTGCACACCCGCTCCCACAGCGGTCTCCTGCTGGAGCCTCGCGTCATACGTGTTGTTCAGGGCCACCGCACACCCTCCGGCCGAGTGACAGAGTCGATCCACGCCGCGTACTGTGCGCGGCCTGTGCACAACTCGGTACGTGAACAACTTCCCGATCGTTCAGGAGGATGCCGGTGAACCGTTCGGCCCGCGCGTTCTGGCTCCGCTCGCCCGGCCAGGGAGAGCTGCGCGACGTCACCCTCGCGGAGCCTGCCGAGGACGAGGTCCTGGTGCGGGCGCTGTACTCCGCGGTCAGCCGGGGCACGGAGACCCTCGTCTTCCGGGGCGGGGTGCCCGAGAGTCAGCACACCGTGATGCGGGCACCGTTCCAGGAGGGTGACTTCCCGGGCCCGGTGAAGTACGGCTACCTCAGCGTCGGCGTCGTGGAGGCGGGTCCGGCCGCGCTGATCGGCCGTACCGTCTTCTGCCTGTACCCGCACCAGAGCCGTTACGTCGTTCCGGTGAGCGCCGTCACCGTGGTGCCCGAGCGGGTGCCCGCCGCGCGGGCCGTGCTCGCCGGGACCGTCGAGACCGCCGTCAACGCCCTGTGGGACGCGACGCCGCTGCTCGGCGACCGGATCGCCGTCGTCGGCGGCGGCATGGTCGGCTGCGCGGTCGCCGCGCTGCTCGCCCGTTTCCCGGGCGTCCGCCTCCAGCTGGTCGACGCCGACCCGGCCCGCGCGAAGACCGCCGAGGCGCTCGGCGTCGGCTTCGCCGCACCGGCCGACGCCCTCGGCGACTGCGACCTCGTCGTCCACGCCAGCGCCACCGAGGCCGGCCTCACCCGGGCCCTGCAACTCCTCGCCCCCGAGGGCACGGTCGTGGAACTGAGCTGGTACGGCGACCGGCGCGTGGCCCTGCCGCTCGGCGAGGCCTTCCACTCCCGCCGGCTCACCGTGCGCAGCAGCCAGGTCGGCACGGTCTCCCCGGCCGCACGGGCCGGCCGCACCTACGCCGACCGGATGGCGCTCGCCCTGGACCTGCTCGCCGACCCGGCGCTGGACGCGCTCATCACCGGGGAGAGCGCTTTCGAGGAACTCCCGGACGTGATGCCCAAGCTGGCGTCCGGTGAGATTCCCGCCCTGTGCCACCGGGTCCGGTACACGGAGACCGGCCTGACCTGAGAAAAGAGTGAGGAACGGCTGAACACGGGGAAGCGAAGAGCCGTACTACACGGCATCCCCCGGCGGGCAAGGCGGGGGACCAGACGCGCCGCACCTGGAGGGTCGTCCGTTGTTCAGCATCACCGTCCGCGATCACATCATGATCGCCCACAGCTTCCGCGGCGAGGTCTTCGGGCCCGCGCAGCGCCTGCACGGCGCCACGTTCCTCGTGGACGCGACATTCCGCCGCGAGCAGCTGGACGAGGACAACATCGTGGTCGACATCGGCCTGGCCACGCAGGAACTGCGCACCATCACCGCGGAGCTGAACTACCGCAACCTGGACGACGAGCCCGAGTTCGCCGGCATCAACACCTCCACCGAGTTCCTGGCCAAGGTCATCGCCGACCGGCTCGCCGAGCGAATCGCGAAGGGCGCGCTCGGCGAGGGCGCCAAGGGCCTCGCCGGGATCACCGTCACGCTCCACGAGTCGCACATCGCCTGGGCGAGTTACGAGCGTGGCCTGTGACCGACCTGACCGTGGAGCGGGCCCGCCTCGCGTACGTGCCCGCGCAGCCCACCGCCGCGCCGAACGCCGGAATCATCCCCATGTCCCTGCGCAGTGTGCACTTCGTGATGCCGGGCGGCGTCGACGACCCGGCCGCGCCCAGCGGCGGCAACGCCTACGACCGCCGGGTCTGCCTGGACCTGCCCGGCTTCGGCTGGCAGGTCACCCGGCACGCCGTACCCGGCACCTGGCCGCGCCCGGACGCCGCCGCCCGCGAAGCACTCGCCCGTACGCTCCGGAGCCTCCCGGACGACTCCGTCGTCCTCCTCGACGGCCTCGTCGCCTGCGGGGTCCCGGAGACCGTCGTCCCCGAGGCGCGGCGCCTGCGCCTCGCGGTCCTCGTCCATCTCCCCCTCGGTGACGAGACCGGCCTGGACCCGGCCGTCGCCGCCGGCCTGGACGCGCGCGAGCGGACCGTGCTGCGGGCGGTGCCCGCGGTGATCGCCACCAGCGACTGGGCGGTCCGCCGGCTCGTCTCCCACCACGGACTCGCCCCCGACCGGGTGCACGTGGCCGCGCCCGGTGCCGACATCGCACCCCTCGCACCCGGCACCGACGGCGTCTCCCGGCTGCTGTGCGTGGCCGCCGTGACCCCGCGCAAGGGCCAGCACCGGCTGGTGGAGGCGCTCGCGGAGGTCCGGGACCTGCCGTGGACCTGCGAGTGCGTCGGCGGCCTCGGCCACGACCCCGCGTACGTGGCCCACCTGCGCGAACTGATCGCCCGGTACGGCCTCACCGACCGTCTGCACCTCACCGGCCCCCGCTCCGGCGCCGGCCTCGACGCCTCCTACGCCGCCGCCGACCTGATGGTCCTCACCTCCTACGCCGAGACCTACGGCATGGCGGTCACCGAGGCCCTCGCCCGGGGCATCCCCGTCCTCGCGACCGACGTCGGCGGCCTGCCCGAGGCGGTCGGCCGCGCCCCGGACGGCGGCGTGCCCGGCATCCTCGTCCCGCCGGAGGACCCCGCCGCGCTCGCCGCCGAACTGCGCGGCTGGTTCGGCGAACCCGACGTGCGCCGCCGCCTCAAGGCCGCGGCCCGCGGCCGTCGCGCCGCCCTCGACGGCTGGGCGGCCACCGCCCGCAGCCTGGCAGCGGTCCTCGGCCGCCTCCCGGAACCACCGAGGAGGACGGCGTGAGCGGGCACGGGGACGGGGGCGCAGAGGTGGCGCCGGTCCGGTCGGAGCCGGGTGGGCCACGGGACGGTGCAGTGGTCCCTGCCCGATCGGGTCCGGATGGACTGATTCCGGCTCAGCCCGGGCCGCGGGCGGGCGAGTCCGTACGGGGTGCCGCGCGTGCGCGGAGCGAGGAGGAACCGGGCGTGGAGATCGTGGGCGCAGGGCTGGGCGCGGAGGCGCTCGGCGGGGAGACCGGTGCCGGGGGTCCGTCCGGGGCGGGGGAGCGCGGCGACACGACCGGGACCGGGCCGACCGGTGCCGGCGGGTCCGCCCGCGACCGCGCTGCCGGTCCGGTCATCGCCGGTGCCGGGCCCGTGGCCCGTCCCGGTGAGCGGGCCACCGTACGACTGCGGGACGGCGACCCGGACGAGGCTCCTCGGTACGCGCCCGAATGGCTGCAACTGCGGGAAGGCGCCGACGCGGCGGCCCGCGCGCAGGAACTGCTCGACCCGCTGCGGATCCGGCTGGCCGACCTGCCGGGCCGCCCCGGTGGACTGGTCGTGCACGACCTGGGCTGCGGCACCGGCTCGATGGGCCGCTGGCTCGCGCCCCGCCTCGACGGCGCCCAGCACTGGATCCTGCACGACCGCGATCCCTACCTGCTGCACTTCGCCGCCGTAGCCTCCCCGCGCTCCGCCGCCGACGGCAGCCGCGTCACGGTCGAGACCCGGCGCGGTGACGTCGCCCGGCTCACCCCGGAGGCGCTGACCGGGGCCTCGCTGGTGACCGCGTCCGCGTTGCTCGACGTGCTCACCCGGGAGGAGATCGAGGCCCTGGCGGACGCCTGCGTGGGCGCCGGCTGCCCGGCCCTGCTCACCCTCTCTGTCGCGGGACGCGTCGAACTCGCCCCGGAGGACCCGCTGGACGCCGAGATCGCCGAGGCGTTCGACGCCCACCAGCGGCGCGCCGGGCTGCTCGGCCCGGACGCGGTCACCGTGGCCTGCGAGGCGTTCGCCGAGCGCGGGGCGACGGTCCGGGTGCACGCGAGCCCGTGGCGGCTCGGCGCCGAGGAGGCCGCGCTGACCGGGCAGTGGCTGCGCGGCTGGGTGGGCGCGGCCGTCGAACAACGGCCGGAACTGGGCGACCGGGCGGAGAAGTACCTGAGCGACCGGCTCGCCGCCTGCGCGGCCGGCGCGCTACGGGTCACCGTGCACCACACCGACCTGCTGGCGCTGCCCCGGCCGAGGGGCGCAGCGGCGTGAGCGGGAGGACGACGGCAGCGGGCACGAGGGTGCCGCCGGGGGAGGTCACCGGCAGGCGCGCGCGTACGACACCGGCGGAACCGGCCTGCGCGGCACCTGAGCCGGCTCCTGCGCGCACGCGCGTGACGCCGGCGCAGGCGCTCCGCGCAGACGCGACGCCCCCGAGCCCGGCGGCCACGCAGCCGGACCCGGCACCGGCGCCACCGCAAGCACCCCCCGCCCCCCGGCGCCGTGACTCCCGAGCCCTCCGTACCCACGTCGGCACCCTCCTCGGAGTCGTCATCCTCGCCGCCCTCCTGTGGCGGCTCGGTACCGGGGCTCTGCTGGACGGGCTGCGGCGGATCGACGCCGTGACGGTGCTGGCGGCGCTGGGCATCGGCGTGGTCACCACCGTGTGCAGCGCGTGGCGTTGGCAGGTGGTGGCGCGGGGGCTGCGGCTGAGGCTGCCGCTGGGACCGGCCGTCGCCGACTACTACCGGGCGCTGTTCCTGAACGCGGCCCTGCCCGGCGGGATCCTGGGCGATGTGCACCGCGCGGTGCGGCACGGGCAGAGCGCGGGTGACGTGCGGCGCGGGGTGAAGGCGGTCGTGCTGGAGCGGGTCGCGGGGCAGATCGCGCTGGCCGTGGCGGGCGCGGCGGTGCTGCTGACCCTGCCGTCGCCGGTGCGCGCCGAGGTCCGTGGCTTCGCCCCGCTCGTGGTGCTGGCCGCGGTCGGCGCGCTGGCCGTCGTACTCGCCGTCCGGATGAACCGTCCGCCGGCCCGCCGGCACGGCGCGCTGCGCCGGACGCTCGGCGAGGCCCGCCGGGGACTGGCGTCCCGGCAGAGCGGGCCGGGAGTCGCACTGTCCTCCGCGGTCGTCCTGGCCGGGCATCTGGTCATGTTCGTCGTGGCGGCCCGGGTGGCCGGCTCGGCCGCACCCGTCGCGGTGCTGCTGCCGCTCGCGGTCCTGGCGCTGCTGGCCATGGGGCTGCCGCTGAACGTCGGCGGTTTCGGCCCCCGCGAGGGCGTCACCGCATGGGCGTTCGGCGCGGCGGGGCTCGGCGCGGACACCGGTGTCGCGGTCGCCGTCGTCTACGGCGTACTGAGCTTCGTGGCGAGCCTGCCCGGCGCCGTGGTCCTGCTCCGGCGCTGGTACGGGACCCTGCGCACCGAGCCCACCACACCAGCGCCCACACCGCCCCGCACCCCCGCCCCCGACGACCGCCCGCCGACCGGGGCCGCCCCCACGGGTCCCGGCCGGCCGGGGGGCGCCGGCCGGGGTCACTCCCGGTCCGGCGCCGAGGTGAGCAGCGTGAAATACGACTCGAAGGATTCCGCCAGGCTCGCCAGCAGTTCCTTTCCCTTTTCCGCCGAACCCAGGGAAGGACGGCCGATGACGCCCGATTCGGTATAGGCGGACATTCCCACGGTGAGCAGATGACGACGGTCGTCGGCGATGAAATCGGCGGACTCGTGACCAGGGCGGACGAATTCGGGGTGAGCGTGCAGAAGAATCGAGGTCTCGATTTCTCCCGCGTGCATGTCGGTGAGCAGCGAGGTGACCACCCCGGCCCGCTCCCGCGCCGCCTCCCAGTCCTCGGCGGCCGGGAACAGCGCCATCCGCTCGCCGCGCGCGGAGGCCTCCTGGACGACGTTGCCCAGCACGTAGTTGCCGCCGTGCCCGTTGACGACGACCAGCGCGCCGACGCCCGAGCGGCGCAGCGACGCCGCGATGTCCGAGACCACCGCGTGGAGGGTCACGGCGGAGATGCTGACGGTTCCCGGCCAGGCCGCGTGCTCGTGCGAGCAGGAGACCGTCACCGGAGGCAGGAGGTGCACCGGGTACGCGGCGGCGATCTCCCGTGCCACGGCGCAGGCGACCAGCGTGTCGGTCGCCAGCGGAAGGAACGGCCCGTGCTGTTCGAAGCTTCCGACGGGAAGGACGGCGACCTGTGCTGACACGCCCGCCCCCCGGGTCCGTACGTCCTCCGTGGTGTCCGTCGGCACCACGCCGCTCACCACCCCGTACGCCGCCGTCCGCGCGCCCGAACCACTCATCTCTTCACGGCCTTTCGTCTCTGCTTAGGAATCAGATCATGACAGAAAACACCGGCGTCAACATCGGCGTACTCGGCAAGAAGTCCCCGCGGCGTTCCGGCGCGGAACGCGTCGTGAATGCACCGCTGCCCACCGTGTACGGGAAATTCCAGGCGATCGGCTACCTGGACCACGACCGCGGTGACGAGCAAGTGGCCCTGGTGTACGGCGAGATCGGCACCGAGAACGTGCTGACCCGGCTGCACTCGGAGTGCCTGACCGGGGACGCGTTCGGCTCCCGGCACTGCGAGTGCGGGGACCAGCTGGAGGCCGCCATGCGCGCGGTGGTCGCCGAAGGCAGCGGCATCGTCGTCTACTTGAGGGGACACGAGGGCCGCGGCATCGGTCTGCTCGCCAAGCTGCGCGCGATGGCGCTCCAGGCCGAGGGCCTGGACACGGTGGAGGCGAACCTCGCCCTGGGCCTGCCGGTCGACGCCCGCGACTACGGCGTGGCCGCCGACATCCTGCGCGACCTCGGGGTGCGCTCGGTACGGCTGATGTCCAACAACCCGCGCAAGCGCGAGGCGCTGGTCCGGCACGGCGTCCAGGTCGCCGAGCAGGTGCCGCTGCTGATCGAGCCGTGCGAGAGCAACATCACGTACCTGCGGACCAAGCGGGAGCGGATGGACCACCACCTGCCCCACCTGGACGCCGTCGGCCACGGCTCCTGAACGCCCGGTCGCCGGTTCGGCGGGCCGAGTTCCGGAAAGGATCAGGCGACAGGCGTGCGGCACGGTGAAGGAGGCGGCGGCGTGAACCTTCGGGCCGAGGCGGTCATCGTCGGCGGCGGGGTGATGGGCACGAGCATCGCCTGGCACCTGGCGCGGGCCGGCGTGCGGGACGTCGTCCTCGTCGAACGGGACGAACTCGCCGCCGGCTCCACCTCGAAGGCCGCCGGAGGAGTGCGGGCGCAGTTCTCCGACGAGCTGAACATCCGGCTGGGGGCGCGCAGCCTGGAGGCGTTCGGCCGGTTCGAGGAGGAGGTCGGGCAGGACATCGGGCTGCACCGGGTCGGCTATCTGTTCCTGCTCTCCACGCCCGGGCAGGTGGCCTCCTTCGAGGCGGGCGTGCGGTTGCAGAACTCCCTCGGGGTGCCCAGCCGCCTGCTCACCCCCGAGGAGGCCAGCCGCCCCTCCCCGCTGATCCGCACCGACGGCCTGCTGGCCGCGGCGTACTCCCCGGACGACGGCCACTGCACCCCGGAGGCCGTCGTCCACGGCTACGCGACCGCCGCCCGCGCCCACGGCGCCCGCATCCTGCGCCACACCGAGGTCACCGGCATCGAACTGCGCGGCGACACCATCACCGCGGTCAGTACGACCCTCGGCCGGATCGAGACCGGCACGGTGATCTGCGCGGCCGGCGCCTGGTCGCGGGCGGTCGGCGCCATGGTCGGCATGGAGCTGCCGGTACGGCCGCTGCGCCGGCAGATCGCCGTCACCGGACCGGTGCCCGGCCTGCCGCCCACGCTGCCGATGACCATCGACTTCACCACCAGCCTGTACTTCCACCGCGAGGGCCCCGGCCTGCTGCTGGGCATGTCCGACCCGGACGAGCGGCCCGGCTTCGCCACCGACACCCACGACCGGTGGATCCCGCGACTCGCCGAGGCGATGCGGCAGCGCGCCCCCGCCCTGCTCGACCTGCCCCGCACCGGCGGCTGGGCGGGCCTGTACGAGAACACCCCCGACCACAACGCCCTGATCGGCGAGGCGCCGACGGTGTCCCGGTTCCTGTACGCGACCGGCTTCTCCGGGCACGGCTTCCTCCAGGCACCGGCCGTCGGCGAGGTGATCCGCGACCTGTACCTGGGCCGCGTACCCTTCCTGGACATCAGCCCCCTGAGCGCCGGCCGGTTCGCGGCCGACGCCCCGCGCCCGGAGGCCAACCTGGTATGACCGAGCTGCACCTGTGGCTGCGCCACGAGCCCCGTACGACCGAACGGCGCACGCCCGTCGTCCCCGCCGACGCCCGCCGCCTGGTCGACAGCGGGGTCATACTGACCGTCGAGGAGTCCCCGCAGCGGATCTTCCCGACCGAGGAGTACGAGGCGGCCGGCTGCCGCCGCGCCCCGGCGGGCTCCTGGGTGACGGCACCCCGCGACGCCGTGATCCTCGGCCTCAAGGAACTCCCCGACGAACCGGCCGAGTTGCTCCACCGGCACATCTTCTTCGGGCACGCCTACAAACAGCAGCCGGGCGCCGCCGAGCTGCTGCGCCGGTTCGCGGCCGGCGGCGGGGCGCTGCTGGACCTGGAGTACCTGGTGGACGACGAGGGCCGCCGGCTCGCCGCCTTCGGCTACTGGGCGGGCTATCTGGGCGCCGCGCTCGCCGTGCTCCAGTACCGGGGCCGGCTGACGGCACCGCTCACCCCCACGACGAAGGACGACCTGGACGCCGTACTGAGGCCGGCGGCCGGGGACACGGCGTTCACGGCGCTGGTGATCGGCGCCCTCGGACGCAGCGGGCGGGGCGCGTGGACGGCCTTGCGCACGGCGGGTGTCGAGGCGACCCGCTGGGACCTGGCGGAGACCCGCGACCTGGACCGGCGGGCCCTGCTCGGGCACGACGTGATGGTGAACGCGGTCCTCGCCACCACCCTGGTCCCGCCGTTCCTGCGCGAGGAGGACCTGGACTCCCCGGCCCGCCGGCTGCGCACCCTGTGCGACGTCACCTGTGACGTCGGCTCCCCGTTCAACGTCCTGCCGGTCTACGACCGTACGACGGACTGGACCGAGCCCGTGCGCCGGCTGCGCAAGGAGCCGCCGCTGGACCTGATCGCCATCGACAACCTGCCGTCCCTGCTGCCCCGGGAGTCCAGCGTCGACTTCTCGGCGGCCCTGCTGCCGCAGCTGCTCGCCTTCGGCCCGGGCGGTGCCTGGGGGCGCTGTCTCGACCGGTTCCACCAGGCGTGCCGTGAACTCGGCATCGAAGGAGGGGAGTCGCACTCATGACCGACCGTGTCCCGGCGAGCGGAACCGTCCACTGGGTCGGCGCCGGACTGTCCACCGGCAGCGGGCTCGCCGGCCTGTGCCGTACGGCCGGCCGGGTCCTGCTGTGGCACCGCACGGAGGACCGCGCGGCCGAGGCGCTGGCCGGGCTCGGCCTGACCGGACGGGCGGAGCCCCGCGCCCTCACCGCCCCGGCCGCACTCGCCGCCGCGCTGGAGCCCGGCGACGTCGTGGTGTCGATGCTGCCGGCGCCGGAGCACGCCGGGCTGCTGGCCGTCTGCGTACGGGCCGGGGCGCACTTCGCCTGCTCCAGCTATGTGTCGCCGGAGCTGCTGGCGCACGCGGAGAAGGCGCGGGCGGCGGGCGTCGTCGTGCTCACCGAGGCCGGCCTGGACCCGGGCATCGACCACCTCTTCGCGCACAGCCTCATCGGCCGGGCCCGCGCGCGCGTCGGCGAGCACACCCCGGCCTCCTACCGGCTCACCTCGTACTGCGGCGGCGTCCCGGCCGTGCCGAACGACTTCCGCTACCGCTTCAGCTGGGCGCCGCTCGGGGTACTCAACGCCCTTCGCTCGCCCGCGAGGTACCTGGAGGACGGCGTGGAGACGACGGCCGGCCGGCCCTGGGAGGCGACCCGGCCGCTCGTCCTGGACGGCGAGACCTTCGAGGCCTACCCCAACCGCGACAGCATCCCCTTCGTCGCCCAGTACGGCCTGCCCGCCGCCTGGACCCCACGCACCCTCGTCCGGGGCACGCTCCGGCTGGACGGCTGGCTGAAGGCGTGGGAGCCGGTCTTCGAGGAGCTGAGGACGGGCGACGACGAGCGGATCGCCGCGCTGGCACGGCAGTTGGCGGCGGCCCACCCGACCACGGACGCCGACCGCGACCGGGTCGTTCTCTCCGTCTCCCTGGAGGTCGACACGGGCGAGGGCCGGCCCTGGACCGGCGCCTACCTGCTCGACCTGACCGGTGACGAGGAGTCCGCGATGGCCCGCTGTGTCTCCCGTCCGCTCGCCCTCGGCGTCCGGCACATCCTGGACGGCAGCCTGCGGGCCGGCCTGCACCGGGCGGCGCAGACCCCCCAGCGCGCGGACCGGTGGCTGGCCGAACTCGCCGGCGAAGGGCTGGAGTTCACCCTGACCCTGGGCCAGTAGCCGGCCGCCGGATCAGTCCGTCACCGCCTCGTGCACCAGCCGCCGCAACTCGGGAAAGACCTTCAGCTTCTTCGGGCGCACCTGGCTCATGAACTGCACGGTCAGGTCATGGGCCGGGTCGACCCAGAACGCGGTGGTGGCCACGCCGGTCCAGCCGTACGTGCCGAGGTGGGACGGGGCCAGGGTGCGGGTGGGGTCGGTGACGACGGAGACGTTGAACCCGAAGCCGAGGCCGTCCATGCCCGGTTCCCGGTGGACCGGGGCGCCGAACGAGCGGATGGTGGCCCCGCCCGGCAGCTGGTTGCGGGTCATCAGGGCGAGCGTCTCCGGCGCCAGGAGCCGTACGCCGTCCAGCTCACCGCCCCGGCGCAGCAGCTCCATGAACCGGTGGAAGTCGTGCGCGGAGGAGACCAGGCCGCCGCTGCCGGACAGGAACCGCGGCCGGCCGCGCACCGGCAGACCCGGCACCGGTTCGATCCCGCCCTCGTCCGTCTCGCCGTACAACTCGGCCAGCCTGTCAGCCTGTTCGGGCACGATGTGGAAGCCGGTGTCGGTCATGCCGAGCGGGCCGAGGATGCGCTCGGCGAAGAACGCGTCCAGCGGCTGCCCGGACACCACCTCGATCACCCGGCCCAGCACGTTGGAGGCGACCGAGTAGTTCCACTGCGTGCCCGGGTCGAACTGCAGCGGCATGCGCGCGTAGACCTCGACGGTCTCCGCGAGGTCCTTGCCCGGCGGCACCGAGTATTCCAGTCCCGCCTCGCGGTAGAGCGCGTCCACGGGGTGGCGGTAGTAGAAGCCGAAGGTCAGGCCCGCGGTGTGGGTGAGCAGGTGCCGTATCAGGATCGGACCGGCGGCCGGACGGGTACGGACGTCGGCGCCCGAACCCTCCACATACACACGGGGGCCGGCGAAGGCGGGGAGATGACGGTCCAGCGGGTCGTCCAGGGACAGCCGGCCCTCCTGCACCAGCAGCAGCACCGCGACCGCGGTGACCGGCTTGGTCATCGAGTAGACCCGCCACAGGGTGTCCGGTTCGACCGGCAGCCCGGCCGCCACGTCCCGCAGGCCGTACGTGGTCAGATGCGCGACCCGGCCACCGCGGGCCACGGCCACCAGAAAGCCGGGCAGGCGTCCCGCGTCGACGTGCCGCGCGAAGTGCCGGTCCAGGCGGTCCAGCGCCTCGGCGTCCAGCCCCGCCTCCGCCGGCTCCACATCCTGTCGCAGCTGTCCCATCGCTCTCCTCCGGTCGCGTCGTCCCCGATGCGTCCCGACTGCCGCGCGGGCCCGCACCCACTTCTCATCGTCGCGCAGGAGCGCTGGTCGGGACCGGTTCATCCGGGGTGTGTGTGATCGATTCGACGTCGGCGCGGCCGGGCAGTGCGTGGGTCGCCGGCAGGGCGAGGGCGGTCAGGGCCGCCAGGGTGAGCAGGGCCGGGCCGGTGCCCGTGCTCAGCAGCGCGGTCGCCCCGGCCACGCCGACAGCGGGGCCGACGTTCAGCGCGGTCTGCTGCAACCCGCCCGCGACCCCGGCCACCGTCACCTCCGCCCGCCGCACGATCACCTGGGTGGCCGCCACCATCACCGTGCCGAACCCGGCGCCCAGCAGCGCGAACCCGCACCCGAGAGCGGGCGTGCCTCTGGCCCCGGACAGCACGAGGACGCCGAGCGCGAGCACCGCCGTCGCCCCCGCCGTCGTCACCCGCGCACCGCACCGGCGCAGCAGGGCGGGACACAGCGACGCCGACACCACCATGAGCACGGCGAGCGGCAGGCCGCGCAGGGCGCTGTCGAACGGGTCGAGGCCGAGGTGGCGCTGGAGGACGTACGTGGCGACGAACAGGGTGCCGAACAGGGACGCGGAGACGGCGACCAGGATGCCGAGCGCCGCACCGACCGCACGCGAGCCGACCACCCCGGGCGGCAGCAGCGGGCTCGCCGTACGCCGCTCGTGCCGGACGAGGACGGCGGCCGTCACCCCGGACAGGGCGAGGCCCGCCCCGGAGACCGGCCGGGCCGTGACCGCGTACACCAGGCCGGCCAGGGTCACCGCGAGCAGGACGGCCCCGGACAGGTCCAGCGGCGCCCGGGCGGGTACCGGGCGCCGCTCCGGGCGGAGCAGGGCGGGCAGGCCGAAGGCGAGCGCGGGCAGCACGTGGACGAAGAACACCGCCCGCCAGCCGAGACCGGTCACCAGCGCCCCGCCCACCAGCGGTCCCGCTGCCGCCGCCAACCCGATCGCGGCGGTCCGCACCGCCAGTGGCGACGCGAGCCGGTCCGGCGGGTACGCGGCCCGCAGCATGCCCAGCGTGGCCGGCTGCGACAGTGCCCCGAAGACCCCCTGCACCGCCCGCAGCGCGATCACCCATCCCACCCCGGGCGCGAGGCCGACACCGACCGAGGCGGCGCCGAAACCCAGCATGCCGAGGCCGAACACCCGCCGCTGCCCGTACCGGTCACCGAGCCGCCCCGCGAACACCAGCAGGCTCGCCACCGCGACGAGATAGGCGGTGCTCGTCCACTGGACCTCGGCGAACGACGCGTCCAACTCCCGTTGCAGACTGGGCTGGGCGACCGTGAGGACCGTACCGTCCAGTGCGACGACCACCGCGCCCGCCACGCTGCTCGCCAGCGTCCAGGGCCGGTTCACCTGCCGCCCCCGGGACCGCCCAGGTGCGCCGCGAGGACGGTGTCGAGCAGGGGGCCGAAGTCCTCTTCGCCCAACGCGAGTTGAAGGCTGCGCCAGCGCCACAGCTGGGCCGTTCCGTGCAGGTTCGCCCACAGGGCGCCCGCCACCCGCCGGGCATCGGCGCCGGGGTCCGCGTCGGCGATCAGTTCAGCCAGCAGCGTGAACAGCGGAAGACTCGTGGCCCGCAGCCCGAGGTGACCGCTCTCCAGCAGGTCGTGGCGGAACATCAGCTCGTACATGCCGGGCCGCTCCAGCGCGAACTCCAGGTACGTCCGCGCCAGCGCCGCCACTTGGGCGCGCGGCCCTCCGGACTCCTGTTCCAGCGCCGCGTGTGCCCGCACGCCCAGTTCGGTGAAGCCCCGCCGGGCGATGGCGGAGAGCAGTTCCAGACGGGTGGGGAAGTAGCGGCGCGGCGCGCCGTGCGAGACGCCCGCGCGCCGGGCGATCTCCCGCAGGGTCAGCGCCTGCGGGCCCTCGGTGGCCAGCAGCTCCACGCCCACGTCCACCAGCCGGACCCGCAGGCCCACCTCGGAGTCAGTCATAGACAGTGTCTACCAGGCGGGTGTAGACACTGTCTACCGATCGCTGCCCCGGGGAATGCACGGGGCGCCACCGTCAGTTGACCCGGGTATGACCCATGACTCCCCGCAGGACGCGCTGCTCGGCCTCCTCTCCGCAGGACACGCCGGCGTACTGGTCACCCTCAGGCGCGACGGCCGCCCCCAGCTGTCCAACGTCAGCCACGCCTACTACCCCGACGAGCGGATCATCCGGATCTCGGTCACCGACGACCGCGCCAAGACCCGCAACCTCCGCCGGGACCCGCGCGCCTCGTACCACGTCACCAGCGACGACCGCTGGGCGTACACCGTCGCCGAGGGCACCGCCGAGCTGACGCCGGCCGCCGCCGACCCGCACGACGAGACCGTCGAGGAGCTGATCCGGCTCTACCGGGACGTCCTCGGCGAGCACCCGGACTGGGACGACTACCGGGCCGCGATGGTCCGCGACCGCCGCCTGGTGGTGCGACTGCACGTCGAGCGGGCGTACGGCATCCCGAAGAGCTGACCCACGCCCGGCCGCCCGCTCACGGCGCCTCGGCGGTCCGGGCCTCGATCGCCCGCAGGACGGCGACCATGTCCTCGCCGCCGTACCCCTGCGCCACCGTCTCCTCGAACAGGGTGTGGCAGACGTCGAGGAGCGGTGAGGCGAGGTGGGCCTTGCGCGCCGCCTCGGCGATCAGCCGGTTGTTCTTCAGCACGTCCAGCGCCGCCGCCTGCACCGCGAAGTCCCGCTCACGCAGCTTGGGCGCCTTCATCCGGGACACCCCGCTGGCCATCGGGCCCGCGTCCAGGACCTCCAGGAACAGCCGGCGGTCCAGACCCTGCCGCTCGGCGAAGTGGAACGCCTCCGTCAGCCCGGTCACCTGGGTGATCAGGAAGATGTTCACCGCCAGCTTCATCAGCAGCGCACCCGGCACCGCACCGCACACGAACGCCTCCCGGCACATCGGCGCGAGCAGCGGCCGTACGGCGCCACGGCGTCCTCCTCCCCGGCCAGCATGGACACCAGCTGCCCCTGCTCCGCCGGCACCCTGGACCCGGAGACGGGTGCCTCGACATACCGGCCGCCGGCGGCGCGGACCTCGGTCTCCAGGGCGTGGGAGTACTCCGGCGAGGTCGTGCCCATGTGGACGACGGTCCGGCCCGCGACCCGCGCGGCCATGTCGGGCGTGCCCCGGCCGAGGACCGCGTCCATCGCCGCCTCGTCGGCGAGCATCAGCAGCACCACCTCCGCCCGCGCGAACACCTCGCCGGCGTCCGCGGCGACCTCGGCGCCGGCAGCGCGCAGCGGCTCCGCGCGCTGGGGGGTCCGGTTCCAGACCACCAGGGGGGTGCCGGCCGACGCCAGGCGCAGCGCCATGGGCCGGCCCATCACTCCGAGACCGATGAATCCGACGTGCATGGCAGGCCGCCCTCCGCGCCACGGGTCGACTATGACACCGGTCATAGTAGCCGCCGCTATGACGGCGGTCATAGAGTGGCGGCGGAGGAACGGAGGTCGACGATGACGCAGGCGCGGCGCGGACCGCGGGAGCGGATGGTGTTCAGCGCGGCCCAGCTCATCCGGCGGCACGGGGTCACCGCCACCGGCATGCGCGAGGTCGCCGCGCACGCGGACGCACCGCGCGGCTCCCTCCAGCACTACTTCCCGGGCGGCAAGGAACAACTGGTCAACGAGGCGGTCGCGTGGGCCGGCCGGTACGCGGGCAAGCGGGTCGCCCGCTTCGTCGCGGGACTCGACCGGCCGACGCCGAGCGGCCTGTTCGCGGCGATGGCCGCGCAGTGGGCCGACGAGTACGCGGCGGACGGCTTCGCGGCGGGATGCCCGGTCGCCGCCGCCACCGTCGACTGCGCCACCTCCGGCGACTCGACCCGCCAGGCGGCGGCCACCGCGTTCGCGACCTGGCGGGGCCCGCTCGCCGAGGCGTTGACGGACATGGGTGTCCCGCCGTCCCGCGCCGAGTCCCTGGCCACCCTCATGATCAGCACGTTGGAGGGCGCCATCCTGATGGCACGCGCCGAGCGGGACGTACGGCCCCTCACGACGGTCGTGGAGGAACTGGGCCCGCTGCTGGACGCCGCCACGGGCCCTTGATCGCCCAGCCCTCAGCCCGCGCCCGCACACCACCCGTCCGGCCTGTCGCGCCCTCGACGTATGGCCGGGGAGCCGTGTCCCCGACCGCGTAGGTGCTCGCCGGGCTGGGCCGGAGCGGCGAGCGTGACGGTAAGCAGGGGGCCGGTGGCGCGGTCCGGCCGAGCAGCTCGGGTGGCCCGCTCCGGGCGGGACGCCTCCCGCGCGGTTCGTTCGCGGAGCGGGGGGCCGTGGCGCGGTCTGGCCTGCACCCTCCGGTGTCGGGCAGGCACCCTCCGGTGTCAGGCCGGCACCCGCTCCGGGCGGGACGCCTCCTGCGCGGTTCGTTCGCGGAGCGGGGGGCCGTGGCGCGGTCTGGCCTGCACCCTCCGGTGTCAGGCAGGCACCCTCCGGTGTCAGGCCGGCACCCGCTCCGGGCGGGACGCCTCCCGCGCGGCCCGCTCGCCGAGCAGTTCCGTCGGTACCCGGTGCGTCTCGCGGGCGGTCAGCGCGGCGAGCGTCGGCGGGACGCACAGCGCCGCCGTGAACAGGGCCACCGCCGCCCAGTCGTCGCCGCCCGGACCGGCGATCTCGGCGGCGAAGGTGACCGCGAACCCGGCCACCGCGAAACCGGTCTGCGTGCCGATGGCGAGGCCGGACAGCCGGACCCGGGTCGCGAACATCTCGCCGTAGAAGGCGGGCCACACGCCGTTCGCCGCGCTGTAGACGACGCCGAAGGCCACGACACCGAGCAGCAGCGTCAGCGGATAGGAGCCCGTGGAGATCGCCCACAGACAGCCGGTCATCGCCACCGCGCTGCCCACCGCACCGATCAGGAACACCGGGCGGCGCCCGATCCGGTCCGACAGCGCCGCCCACAGCGGGATCGCGCCGAGCGCCACCAGGTTGGCCAGCGCGCCCACCCACAGCATCGCGGTACGGGACATGCCGACCGCGTCGCTCGTGGCGTACGCCAGCGCCCACACCGTGAAGACCGTGCTGACCGACGCGATGAGCGCGCCCGCGATCACCCGCAGCACGTCCGCCCAGTGCTCGCGCAGCAGCACTACGAGGGGCAGCCGGGCCACGCCTCCGTCCGCCGCCTGCCGGGCGAAGGCCGGGGTCTCGTGGAGCCGGCGCCGGATGACCCAGCCGACGGCGGCGACGGCCACGCTCAGCCAGAACGGCACCCGCCACCCCCACGACAGCAGCTGGTCCTCGGGCAGTTGGGCGACCGGGATGAAGACGAGCGTGGCGATGAGCTGGCCGCCCTGGGTACCGCTGAGGGTGAAGCTGGTGAAGAATCCGCGCCGGTCCGGCGGCGCGTGCTCCAGACTCATCGAGCCGGCGCTCGCCTGTTCGCCGGCCGCCGAGACGCCCTGGAGGACGCGGCACAGCACCAGCAGGACGGGCGCGAGCGTGCCGACCTGTGCGCGGGTGGGCAGACAGCCGATCAGGAACGTCGACAGGCCCATCAGCATCAGCGTGAACACCATGATCTTCTTGCGGCCGAGCCGGTCGCCGACGTGTCCGAGGACCAGCGCGCCGAGTGGCCGGGCCGCGTAGGCGACCCCGAAGGTGGCGAGCGAGAGCAGGGTCGCGGTGGCCGGGTCGGAGGCGTCGAAGAAGACCTTCGGGAAGATCAGGGCGGCGGCGCTGCCGTAGAGGAAGAAGTCGTAGTACTCCAGGGCGCTGCCGATCCAGGCGGCCGTGGCGGCCTTCCAGGGCTGGCCGGGCGGGGCCGCTGAGCCGGGGGCGGGAGCAGGGGTGGGGACGGACACGGCGGTGCTCCTTCGGGGAGGACTCCACCCTGCGAGGAGAGGGGGAGTGAGCGGCGGGGCGCGGGCCGGATCGCGGCAGCTAATTAACCCACTGGATAGTTAGTCGAGGTGGGTGGGATGTTGCGCCCGCGTTTCCCCCGTGTCAAGAGCCCGTGCCGCAGCCGTCAGCCGACCGCCCGCTCCGCCGTCAGATAGGCGATCACCATGTCCCCGAGCATGGTCCGGTAGTGCTCCCGCTGCGCCGGGTCCACCAGGTCCCGGCCGAACAGGGCGCCGAACGTGTGCCGGTTGGCGACCCGGAAGAAGCAGAACGAGCTGATCATCGCGTGCAGGTCGACCGCGTCCACGTCGGCCGTGAACAGCCCGGACTCCTGCCCGGCGGCGAGGATGCGGCGGATCACGTCCAGCGCCGGGGAGCCGATCCGGCCCAGCTTCTCGGAGGCCGCGATGTGCTCGGCGCCGTGGATGTTCTCGATGCTGACCAGCCGGATGAAGTCCGGGTGCCGTTCGTGGTGGTCGAAGGTCAGCTCGGCCAGCCGCCGGATCGCGGCCACCGGGTCCAGGTGGTCGACGTCCAGTTGCTGCTCGGCGTCCCGGATCACCCCGTACGCCCGCTCCAGCACGGCCGTGAACAGCTGCTCCTTGCCGCCGAAGTAGTAGTAGATCATCCGCTTCGTGGTGCGGGTGCGCGCGGCGATCTCGTCCACGCGGGCGCCGTCGTAGCCGGCGCGGGCGAACTCCTGCGTGGCCACGTCGAGGATCTCGGCCTTGGTGCGGGCGGCGTCGCGCACTCGCCCGCCGGGTCGTACCGGTTCGTCGACGCTGGTCATCGCTGTCCTTCGGGCCGTGAGGCGCCGGGGCGGCGCGCTCGTTCGCGTGCCGGTGATTGTAGAAGCAGGGCTCCGGTGCGCGGCGGGGGTCTTCCGAACCACCCGTGCGACTGATATAGCTAACGTACTAGTTCGTACATTAGCTCCGCCTCGGGAGGTCCCGCGTGGCCAAGGACTCGTATCTCGTCGGACTGATCGGGGCCGGGATCGGGCCCTCGCTCAGCCCGGCCCTGCACCACCGCGAGGCGGACCGGCAGGGCCTGCGGTACCTGTACCGGCTCCTCGACACCGACGTCCTCGGCGTGCCGCCGGAGGCGGTCGGCGACCTGGTCCGCGCCGCCCGTGACCTCGGCTTCGACGGGCTCAACATCACCCACCCGTGCAAGCAGCTCGTCCTGCCCCACCTGGACGCGCTCGACCCACGGGCCGAGGCGCTCGGCGCGGTCAACACCGTCGTCTTCGACGGCGGCCGGGCCGTCGGCCACAACACCGACGTCACCGGCTTCGCCGCCTCCTTCGCCCGGGGTCTGCCGGACGCCCCCATGGAACGGGTCGTCCAGCTCGGCGCGGGCGGCGCCGGCGCGGCCGTCGCGCACGCCGTCCTCACCCTCGGCGCCGGCCGGGTCACCGTCGTCGACGCCCTGCCCGGCCGGGCCGCCGCCCTCGCGGACTCCCTCCAGCGGCACTTCGGCCCCGGCCGGGCGGGGGCGGCGACGGCGGACCGGCTGGGGGCGTTGCTGCGCGATGCCGACGGCCTCGTGCACGCCACGCCGACCGGTATGGCCGCCCATCCCGGTCTGCCGGTGCCGGCGGAGTCGCTGAGGCCCGCGCTGTGGGTCGCCGAAGTGGTGTACCGGCCGCTGGAGACGGAGCTGGTTCGGGCCGCGCGGTCGGTCGGCTGCGCCGTGCTGGGTGGGGGCGGGATGGCCGTCTTCCAGGCCGCGGACGCGTTCCGGCTGTTCACCAGGCGGGAGCCGGACAGCGCGCGGATGCTGGCCGACATCGAGGAACTGGCCGGGGCGGAGCGCTCGGGGAGCGCTGCCGGCTGACAGCCGCGGGCCCGTCGTGGCCGGTCGCGCCCACGCGGCGGAGCCGCATGCCGAACACAGCCACGCCCCTCAGGCACCCCGCACGTCAAGGAGCAGCGTCTTGCACACCTCCATCGCCACCGTCTCCCTCAGCGGACCCCTCACCGAGAAGCTCACCGCCGCCTCCCGCGCAGGGTTCGACGGGGTGGAGATCTTCGAGAACGATCTCCTCGCCGGCCCCCTCTCGCCCGAGGAGATCCGGGCCCGCTGTGCCGACCTCGGTCTCGCCATCGATCTCTATCAGCCGATGCGGGACATCGAGGCCGTGCCGGACGAGGTCTTCGCACGCAACCTCCGCCGTGCCCGGCACAAGTTCGAGCTGATGCGGCGGCTCGGCGCCGACACCGTGCTCGTCTGCTCCAGCGTCTCCCCGGACGCCCTGGACGACGACGCCCTCGCCGCCGAGCAGCTGAGCCGGCTCGCCGGTCTGGCAAGCGAGTTCGGCATCCGGGTGGCGTACGAGGCGCTCGCCTGGGGACGGCACGTCAGCACGTACGACCACGCGTGGCGCATCGTGGAGGCCGCGGGGCATCCGGCCCTCGGCACCTGCCTGGACAGCTTCCACATCCTGTCCCGGGGCAGCGACCCCAAGGGCATCGAGGACATCCCCGGCGAGAAGATCTTCTTCCTCCAGCTGGCGGACGCCCCGCTGCTCGCCATGGACGTCCTCCAGTGGAGCCGCCACCACCGCTGCTTCCCCGGCCAGGGCGGCTTCGACCTCCCGGGGCTCCTCGCCCACGTGCTGCGCACCGGCTACTCGGGCCCGCTCTCCCTGGAGGTGTTCAACGACGTCTTCCGGCAGGCCGACGCCGGTCCCACCGCCGTCGACGCCCACCGCTCCCTGCTGCTCCTCCAGGAGGCCGTCGGCGTGGCCGAGTTGCCCGCGCCCGTCGTCCCGGCCGGCGTCGCCTTCGCCGAACTCCTCACCCCGGACGCCGAACCCGTCACCGCGCTGCTCGGCGCCCTCGGCTTCACCCGGGCCGCCCGGCACCGCGGCAAACCCGTCGACCTGTGGCAGCGCGGCGCGGCCCGCGTCCTGGTCAACACCGGCCCGGCCGCGCGCCGCGCGGGCACCCGGCTCGCCGCGATCGGCCTGGAGTCCCCGGACCCGGCCGGCGCGGCCCGCCGGGCGGAGGCCCTGCTGGCCCCGGTGCTGCCCCGGCGCCGCGCCCCCGAAGACGTGCCGCTCGACGCTGTGGCCGCACCCGACGGCACGGAACTCTTCTTCTGCGCCACCGGCCATCCCGGACTCCCCGACTGGCGCGCCGACTTCGAGAAGCTGACGGACATTCCCGAGTCGACGGCCCGCATCGACCACCTCGCGCTCGCCCAGCCCTGGCACCACTTCGACGAGGCGACCCTCTTCCACCACAGCGTCCTCGGCCTGCGCGCCCAGGAGAGCGTCGACCTCGCCGACCCCTACGGGCTCCTGCGCAGCCGTGCCGTCACCAACGCCGACGGCAGCGTCCGGATCGCTCTCGCGGTCGGCGCGGCCCCCGGTGACGACACCGTGCCCGCGGCGCACATCGCGCTCGCCGTGGACGACGTGGTGTCCGCCGCCCGCGCCTTCCGTGCGGCGGGCGGACGGCTGCTGCCGGTACCGGCCAACTACCACGACGACCTGGCCGCCCGGTACGAGTTCACCGAAGGGGAGCTGGAGACGTACCGCGACCTCGGCATCCTCTACGACCGTGAGGCGGGCGGCTGCTTCCGGCACTGCTACACCGAGACCGTCGGCCGGGTCTTCTTCGAGCTGGTCCAGCGTGATCCGGGCTACCAGGGGTACGGCGCCGTGAACGCGCCGGTGCGGCTGGCGGCCCAGCACGCGGTGCGCGGCTTCACTGGCGGCTGACCGTGCGGGTGACGCCGGCGATCACCGTCGTCGCCAGGATCCAGCCGGTGAGGACGAGGACGTAGGCGAGCACCTGATAGCCGCCGCGCGGCGCGAACGCGGAGTCCTGCCCGAAGGAGATCACCGGCAGCAGCAGGTCGAGCGTGTAGAACACCGGGTGGAACGGCGGTGCCTCGCCCGCCTTCAGCGGCCGTGGGTGGTGCAGCGCGAAGGCGACGGAACCGAGCGCGAGCAGCGACAGCAGCCAGCCGGCGGCGCGCAGCGGCCGGAAGCCGTAGCCGACGGTGACGTCCTGGACCAGGCCCCACAGCCGGCCGTACCAGGGGAGCGTGTGACGGTGCCGGCGCTGCTTGGCGAGCTGCACCAGCCGGGCCGCGTGGTCGTCGCCGACGCGCCGGTAGGCGGCCGTCAACTGCTCGTAGGCGTGCGGGATGTAGCCGTCGCGGTCCCGTTCCAGCATGGGCAGGCGGCGCTCGGCGGGTTCGTGCGGGACGAGGGAGGTGTACGACAGGTGGTTGAGGAGCACCTCGCCGGGCGCCGACTCCGGTTCCAGGAACAGGACGTCGATCTGCGCGCGGCGCAGGTTGAGGGCGCCGTCCATGGGCGGCCCCTTGCGCAGCCACAGCTCGCCGATCGTCGTGCTGCTGGCCCGCAGCGCCGAACCCCCCGGATGGGAGAGGACGGTGTACGACAGGTCGAGCCGCCCGGTGATGCGGGCGCCGCGCAGGCCCATCGAACCGCGTACCTCCGCGTACCGCACCAGCATGTCGCCGTCGACGGTGAAGGTCTCCGCCTCCAGCGCGGCGTGCCCGGGGTTGCCGAGCCGCGCCTCGCTGAGGTTGACCGACCCGGCGACGGTGGCGCCGCTCAGCCGGGTCTGCCCGTGGGTGCGCAGCCCCGGCGCCCACAGGTCGGCGCCGACCGCGGCCTGGTTGAGCTGGAGCACCGGTTCCTCCGCGTCCGGCGCGGCCACCTCGGCGCCCTCCAGGTACAGGCTGCCGGCGATCCGGGCGCCGCCCAGCCGCACGATCCCCGTGCACCGGGCGCGGGTCAGCCGTACGACACCGTCGACCTGCACGGCGTGGGCGACCAGTCCGGGCAGGACGGACTCGCTGAGGTTGAGTTCGCGCAGCCGGGCGGCGTGGCACCGCGGGGCCTCGTCGAAGTGGCAGTGCCGCAGCCGCACCGGCTGGTCGATCGTCGCGTACTGCAGATCCAGCCGGCCCGTGATCCGGGCGCCCGCCAGACTGAGCGCGGCTGTCTCGCCGTCCTGCCGCGGCCCGCCGAGGAGCAGCGCCCGCAACACCTTGGCCCGCACGGTCCGTTCGGCGCCCCAGTCACCGGCGCCGGCGGGGTCCTCGCCGGGTGACTCCCGGAAGTCCACGGCCTCCCCGCGCGGAAACGCCCGCCACACCCGTTCCTCGGCCGCCGTCAGATCGTCGATCTCCACCAGCGGGACTCTCACCCGAAGGGGAAGCGCCTGTCAATCCGCCCCGGGTGCCGGGTCGTTGAACGCGTTGTGCCCCCGGTCCGCCGCTGTCTGCGGACCGGGGGCACAGGACTGTGCGGTGCCGGCTAGGGCCGGACGTTCCACTCCGCGATCACCGGGCGGTCGTGTTCCGTCGACAGCCGGCTGACCGTGCCCGTGGCCAGCTGGAACAGCCGGCCCTCGGCGGGCGGCAGGCCCAGGCGGCGGGCGGTGAGGACGCGCAGGAAGTGGGCGTGGGCGACGAGGACGACATCGCCGGTGCCCTCGGCGAGGGCCGCGTCGACGCGGGCCAGGACCCGGTCGGCGCGGGCGCCGATCTCCTCCGGCGACTCGCCCGGGTGTCCCTCGGGGCCGGGCGGCACACCGTCGGTCCACAGGTCCCAGTCGGGCCGGGTGCGGTGGATCTCGGCGGTGGTGATGCCCTCGTAGCCGCCGTAGTCCCACTCGTGCAGGTCGGGGTCGGGTACGACCCCGGGTATGCCCGCCAGGTCGGCGGTGCGCAGGGCGCGGCTCAGCGGGCTGGCCAGCGCCAGGGCGTAGGTCCGGCCGGTGAGGAGCGGGGCGAGGGACTTGGCCTGTTCCTCGCCGTGCTCCGTGAGGGGCAGGTCGGTCCAGCTGGTGTGCTGTCCCGACAGGCTCCACTCCGTCTCACCGTGGCGGACCAGCAGGAGGTCCCCCATGGCAGGTCAGTCCTTCTTCTCGACCGCGTGGCCGCCGAACTGGTTGCGCAGGGCGGCGATCATCTTCATCTGCGGGGAGTCGTCCTGCCGGGAGGCGAACCGGGCGAACAGGGAGGCGGTGATCGCGGGGAGCGGTACGGCGTTGTCGATGGCCGCCTCGACGGTCCAGCGGCCCTCGCCGGAGTCCTCCGCGTAGCCGCGCAGCTTCTCCAGGTGCTCGTCCTCGTCCAGGGCGTTGACCGCGAGGTCCAGCAGCCAGGAGCGGATGACCGTGCCCTCCTGCCAGGAGCGGAACACCTCGCGGACGTTCTCCACCGAGTGCACCTTCTCCAGCAGCTCCCAGCCCTCGGCGTAGGCCTGCATCATGGCGTACTCGATGCCGTTGTGGACCATCTTGGAGAAGTGCCCGGCACCGACCCGCCCGGCATGGACGTAGCCGTACGGGCCCTCCGGCTTGAGCGCGTCGAAGATCGGCTGCAGCGGTTCCACGTGCTGCTTGTCGCCGCCGACCATCAGGGCGTAGCCGTTTTCCAGGCCCCACACACCGCCGGAGACACCGGCGTCGACGAAGCCGATGCCCTTGATGCCGAGGGCGGCGGCGTGCTTCTCGTCGTCCGTCCAGCGGGAGTTGCCGCCGTCGATGACCGTATCGCCGGGGGAGAGCAGGTCCCCGAGTTCGTCGATGACCATCTGGGTGGCGGTGCCGGCCGGGACCATCGCCCACACGTGGCGGGGCGCGTCGAGCTTCTCGACCAGTTCGGCGAGGCTCTTGACGTCGGAGACCTCCGGGTTGCGGTCGTAGCCGATGACGGTGTGGCCGGCGCGGCGGATCCGCTCGCGCATGTTGCCGCCCATCTTGCCGAGACCGATGAGACCGAGCTGCATGATCAGTTCTCCGATGCGTTCTTGAGAGTGCGGTAGGCGGCGACGAGGGCCGTGGTGGACGGGTCGAGACCGGGCACGTCCGCGCCTTCGGTGAGGGCCGGTTCGACGCGCTTGGCGAGGACCTTGCCCAGCTCCACGCCCCACTGGTCGAAGGAGTCGATGTTCCACACCGCGCCCTGCACGAACACCTTGTGCTCGTAGAGGGCGATCAGCTGGCCGAGCACCGACGGGGTCAGCTCGGGGGCGAGGATCGTGGTGGTGGGGTGGTCGCCGCGGAAGGTGCGGTGCGCGACCTGCTCCTCGGCCACGCCCTCCGCGCGGACCTCCTCGGCGGTCTTGCCGAAGGCGAGCGCCTGGGTCTGGGCGAAGAAGTTGGCCATCAACAGGTCGTGCTGGGCCTTGAGTTCATCACTCAGTTCGCCGATGGGGCGGGCGAAGCCGATGAAGTCGGCCGGGATGAGCTTGGTGCCCTGGTGGATCAGCTGGTAGTAGGCGTGCTGGCCGTTGGTGCCGGGCGTGCCCCAGACGACCGGGCCGGTCTGCCACTCCACCGGGTTGCCGTCGCGCTGCACCGACTTGCCGTTGGACTCCATGTCCAGCTGCTGGAGGTAGGCGGTGAACTTCGACAGGTAGTGCGAGTACGGCAGCACCGCGTGGGTCTGGGCGTCGTAGAAGTTGTCGTACCAGATGCCCAGCAGGCCCAGCAGCAGCGGCGCGTTGGCCTCGGCGGGCGCGGTGCGGAAGTGGTCGTCGACGATCCGGAAGCCGTCGAGCATCTCGCGGAAGCGGTCCGGGCCGATGGCGATCATCAGGGACAGGCCGATCGCGGAGTCGTAGGAGTACCGGCCGCCGACCCAGTCCCAGAACTCGAACATGTTGTCCGGGTCGATACCGAACTCGGTGACTTTCCCGGCGTTCGTCGACAGCGCGACGAAGTGCTTGGCGACGGCCTTCTCGTCGCCCTCGAAGGCGTTCAGCAGCCACGAGCGGGCGGAGGTCGCGTTGGTGATCGTCTCGATCGTGGTGAACGTCTTGGACGCCACGATGAACAGAGTCTCGTCCGGGTCCAGGTCGCGGGTCGCCTCGTGCAGGTCGGAGCCGTCCACGTTCGACACGAACCGGAACGTCAACTCCCGTGCGGTGTACGGGCGCAGGGCCTCGTAGGCCATCGCGGGACCGAGGTCGGAGCCGCCGATGCCGATGTTGACGACGTTCTTGATGCGCTTGCCGGTGTGGCCGGTCCACTCGCCGGAGCGGACCCGGTCGGCGAAGCCGGCCATCTTGTCGAGCACGGCGTGCACCTGCGGCACGACGTTCTCGCCGTCGACCTCGACGACCGCGTCCCGGGGGGCGCGCAGCGCGGTGTGCAGCACCGCCCGGCGCTCGGTGAGGTTGATCTTCTCGCCGCGGAACATGGCGTCCCGCAGCGCGAACACACCGGTGGCGGTGGCGAGCTCCTGGAGCAGGGCCAGGGTCTCGTCGGTGATCAGCTGCTTGCTGTAGTCGATGTGCAGGTCGCCGACCCGCACGACGTACCGCTCGGCGCGGCCGGGGTCCGCCGCGAACAGCTCGCGCAGGTGCGGCTGGCCCTGGGCGCGGTGGTCGGCCAGCGCCGTCCACTCGGGCCGGTGGGTGAGCTTGGGGTACTCGGCCATCTCAGGCGTTCTCCTTGGAGCCTTCGCCCTGGAGGGCGATGGCGTACATCTCGTCGGCGTCGAGGCGGCGCAGTTCCTCGGCGATGAGTTCGGAGGTGGGGCGGACCTTCAGGGCGAGGGTGCGCGGCGGCTGGCCCGGCAGGGTCAGCGTGGCCAGCGGGCCCTCGGGGCGGTCGACGACGATCTCGCCGTTCGCGGTGCCGAGGCGGACGGCCGTCACGAACGGGCCGGCGCTGTGCACGCGGTCCACCGGGACGCCGAGGCGGGCCTGGAGCCAGCGGGCGAGCAGCTCGGCGCTGGGGTTGTCGGCCTCGGCCTCGACGGCCGCCGACGTCACCTTCCCACGGGCCTGGTCCAGGGCCGCGGCCAGCATCGACCGCCACAGGGTCAGCCGGGTCCAGGCCAGGTCGGTGTCACCGGGGGCGTAGGTGCGGGCCCGGGTGTCCAGGACCTCCAGCGGCCGCTCCACGGCGTACAGGTCGGTGATCCGGCGCTGGGCGAGCGCGCCCAGCGGGTCCTTGGACGGGGCCTCGGGCGCGTCCACCGGCCACCACACGACCACCGGGGCGTCCGGCAGCAGCAGCGGCAGCACCACCGAGTCGGCGTGGTCGGACACCTCGCCGTAGGTGCGCAGCACCACCGTCTCGCCGGTGCCGGCCTCGGAGCCGACCCGGACCTCGGCGTCGAGCCGCGAGTGGGTGCGGTCGCGCAGGGTGCGGGCCTGCCTCCGGATGACGACCAGGGTGCGCGAGGGGTGCTCGTGCGAGGCCTCCTCGGCCGCCTTGATCGAGTCGTAGGCGTTCTCCTCGTCCGTGACGATGACCATCGTCAGGACCATGCCCACGGCGGGCGTCCCGATGGCGCGGCGGCCCTGCACCAACGCCTTGTTGATCTTGCTTGCCGTGGTGTCGGTCAGGTCGATCTTCATGGCCTGCGCCAGCTCCGTCCGTCTCGTGCGAGCATCTCGTCGGCTTCCCTCGGTCCCCAGCTGCCCGACGCGTACTGCGCCGGCCTGCCGTGCGCCGCCCAGTACTCCTCGATCGGGTCGAGGATCTTCCAGGACTCCTCCACTTCCTGGTGACGGGGGAACAGGTTGGCGTCGCCGAGCAGTACGTCCAGGATGAGCCGCTCGTACGCCTCCGGGCTCGACTCGGTGAACGACTCGCCGTAGGCGAAGTCCATCGACACGTCCCGGATCTCCATCGACGTGCCCGGCACCTTCGAGCCGAACCGCACCGTCATGCCCTCGTCGGGCTGGACGCGGATGACGATCGCGTTCTGCCCCAGCTCCTCGGTGGCGGTGGAGTCGAACGGCGAGTGCGGGGCCCGCTTGAAGACCACCGCGATCTCGGTGACCCGGCGGCCGAGCCGCTTGCCGGTGCGCAGGTAGAAGGGGACGCCCGCCCAGCGGCGGTTGTCGATGCCCAGCTTGATCGCGGCGAAGGTGTCGGTCTTCGACTTGGGGTCGATGCCGTCCTCCTGGAGGTAGCCGACGACCTTCTCGCCGCCCTGCCAGCCGGCCGCGTACTGGCCGCGCACGGTGTGCCGGCCCAGGTCCTCCGGCAGCCGCACCGACTTGAGCACCTTCAGCTTCTCGGTGAGCAGCGCCTCCGCGTCGAACGCGATCGGCTCCTCCATCGCGGTCAGCGCCATCAGCTGGAGCAGGTGGTTCTGGATGACGTCCCGGGCGGCGCCGATGCCGTCGTAGTAGCCGGCCCGGCCGCCGATGCCGATGTCCTCCGCCATCGTGATCTGCACGTGGTCGACGTACGACCGGTTCCAGATCGGCTCGTACATCTGGTTGGCGAAGCGCAGCGCCAGGATGTTCTGGACGGTCTCCTTGCCGAGGTAGTGGTCGATGCGGAACACCTGGTCCGGCTCGAACACCTCGTGCACGATCGCGTTCAGCTCGCGCGCGCTGTCCAGGTCGTGCCCGAACGGCTTCTCGATGACCGCGCGCCGCCAGGAGCCCTTCGGCGGGTTCGCCAGCCCGTGCTTCTTCAGCTGCTGCACGACCTTCGGGAAGAACTTCGGCGGCACCGACAGGTAGAAGGCGAAGTTGCCGCCGGTGCCCCGGGAGGAGTCCAGCTCGTCGACGGCGTCCTTCAGCTGCTTGAACGCGGTGTCGTCGTCGAAGTCGCCGGGGATGAACCGCATGCCCTCGGCGAGCTGCTGCCACACCTCCTCCCGGAACGGGGTGCGGGCGTGCTCCTTCACGGCGTCGTGCACGACCTCGGCGAAGTCCTGGTCGGCCCAGTCCCGGCGGGCGAACCCGACGAGGGAGAAGCCCGGCGGCAGCAGACCGCGGTTGGCCAGGTCGTACACGGCCGGCATCAGCTTCTTGCGGGACAGGTCACCGGTCACTCCGAAGATGACCAGGCCCGACGGCCCGGCGATGCGGGGGAGCCGGCGGTCGCGGGCGTCCCGCAGCGGGTTCACCCAGTCGGCGGCCGGGGCCGCCGGCACGCGCACCTCCTGCGGTGCGGACGCCTGGGCGGGTGCGTTCTCGGTCATCGGGCGTCAACTCCCTTGCTCTTCAGGGACGTCGCTACGGCGTCCAGAAGGTCCTGCCAGGCCACCTCGAACTTGGCGACACCCTCGTTCTCCAGTTGCCGGACGACCTCGTCGTAGGAGATGCCGAGCCGCTCGACGGCGGCCAGGTCGGCGCGGGCCTGCGCATAGCCGCCGGTCACCGTGTCGCCGGTGATCTCGCCGTGGTCGGCGACCGCGTTCAGCGTGGCCTCCGGCATGGTGTTGACCGTGCCCGGCGCGACCAGCTCGTCCACGTACAGGGTGTCCTTGTACGCGGGGTCCTTCACACCGGTGGACGCCCACAGCGGGCGCTGCTTGTTCGCCTTGTCCCCGGCGAGCGCCAGCCAGCGACCGGACGCGAAGACCTCCTCGTACGCCTCGTAGGCGAGGCGGGCGTTGGCGAGGGCCGCGCGGCCCTTGAGGGCGAGGGCCTCGTCGGTGCCGAGGGCGGTCAGCCGCTTGTCGATCTCGCTGTCCACGCGGGAGACGAAGAAGGACGCCACCGAGTGGATCGTGGCCAGGTCGATGCCCCGCTCGCGGGCCTTCTCCAGGCCGGCCAGGTAGGCGGCCATGACCTCGCGGTAGCGCTCAAGGGAGAAGATCAGCGTCACGTTGACGCTGATGCCGAGGCCGATGACCTCGGTGATCGCCGGCAGGCCCGCCTTCGTCGCCGGTATCTTGATCATCACGTTGGGCCGGTCGACCAGCCAGGCCAGCTGCTTGGCCTCGGCGACCGTGGCCTCGGTGTCGTGGGCGAGGCGGGGGTCGACCTCGATGGAGACCCGGCCGTCACGGCCGCCCGAGGCGTCGTACACCGGACGCAGGACGTCGGCGGCGTCCCGCACATCGGCGGTCGTCATCATCCGTACGGCCTCGTCGACCGTCACACCGCGCACGGCGAGGTCGGCCAGCTGCTCCTCGTAGCCCTCACCGGAGCCGATGGCGGCCTGGAAGATGGACGGGTTGGTGGTGACACCGACGGCGCTTCCGCTCGCCACCAGCTCGGCGAGGCTGCCCGAGGTGATCCGCTTGCGGGACAGGTCGTCCAGCCAGATCGACACGCCCTCGTCGGCGAGGCGCTTGAGGGCTCCCGGGGTCGGGATTGCTTCGGTCACTGTGCTCATCTCTCTTTTTGTGCGTCTTGTGTGCGTCGGTGTGCTTGGTGTGCGTCGGTGTCAGGCGCGCGCGGCGGCGAGCGACTCGCGGGCCGCGGCGGCGACGTTCCCGGGGGTGAAGCCGAACTCGGCGAACAGGGTCTTGGCGTCGGCGGAGGCACCGAAGTGTTCGAGCGAGACGATGCGACCGGCGTCACCGACGAACCGGTACCAGGTCAGGCCGATGCCGGCCTCGACCGCGACCCGGGCCTTCACGGCCGGCGGCAGCACCCGCTCGCGGTACTCGCGCGGCTGCTCCTCGAACCACTCCACGGACGGCATGGACACCACCCGCGTGCCGATCCCCTCGGCCTCCAGCCGCTCCCTCGCGCCCACGGCCAGCTGCACCTCGGAGCCCGTCGCGATGATGATCACCTCCGGGACCTCCGTCGAGGACTCGCGCAGCACGTAGCCGCCCTTGGCCGCGTCCGCGTTCGGCGCGTACACCGGCACGCCCTGGCGGGTGAGCGCGAGCCCGTGCGGGGCGGGGTGCGTGGCGTGCCTCTTCAGGATCTCGGCCCAGACGATCGCGGTCTCGTTGGCGTCCGCCGGGCGGACGACGTTCAGGCCCGGGATCGCGCGCAGCGAGGCCAGGTGCTCGACCGGCTGGTGGGTGGGTCCGTCCTCGCCGAGGCCGATGGAGTCGTGCGTCCACACGTACGTCACCGGCAGCTGCATGAGCGCCGACATCCGGACGGCGTTGCGCATGTAGTCGGAGAACACCAGGAAGGTGCCGCCGTAGATCCGGGTGTTGCCGTGCAGGGCGATGCCGTTCATCTCCGCGGCCATGGAGAACTCGCGGATGCCGAAGTGCACGGTACGGCCGTACGGGTCGGCCCCGGGCAGCGGGTTGCCCTTCGGCAGGAAGGAGCTGGCCTTGTCGATGGTGGTGTTGTTCGAGCCGGCCAGGTCGGCGGAGCCGCCCCACATCTCGGGGAGCACCGGGCCGAGCGCCTGGAGCACCTTCCCGGAGGCGGCGCGGGTGGCGACCGACTTGCCCTCCTCGAAGACCGGGATGCTCTCCTCCCAGCCCTCCGGCAGCTCGCCCTTGCTGACGCGGTCGAACAGCTCGGCCCGCTCGGGGTTGGCGGCGCGCCACTCGGCGATCCGCTTGTCCCAGGCCGCGTGCGCCTCGGCACCCCGGTCCAGGGCCCGCCGGGTGTGCTTCAGGACCTCGTCGGCGACCTCGAAGGTCTGCTCCGGGTCGAAGCCGAGGAGGCGCTTGGTGGCGGCGATCTCCTCCTCGCCGAGCGCGGAGCCGTGGGAGGCCTCGGTGTTCCGCGCGTTCGGGGCGGGCCAGGCGATGATCGTGCGCATCGCGATGATCGACGGCCGCTCGGTCTCGGCCTGGGCGGCCTTCAGCGCGGCGTGCAGGGCGGGGACGTCGATGTCACCCTCCGCGGTGGGCTCGACGCGCTGGGTGTGCCAGCCGTAGGCCTCGTACCGCTTCAGCACGTCCTCGGAGAAGGCGGTCGCGGTGTCGCCCTCGATGGAGATGTGGTTGTCGTCGTAGAGGAAGACCAGGTTGCCGAGCTTCTGGTGGCCGGCCAGCGAGGAGGCCTCGGCGGAGACGCCCTCCTCCAGGTCGCCGTCGGAGACGATGGCCCAGACGGTGTGGTCGAAGGGGGAGGTGCCCGCGGGGGCCTCCGGGTCGAACAGGCCGCGCTCGTAGCGGGCGGCCATCGCCATGCCGACGGCGTTGGCGACGCCCTGGCCGAGCGGGCCGGTGGTGGTCTCCACGCCCGCCGTGTGGCCGTACTCGGGGTGGCCCGGCGTCTTCGAGCCGTGCGTGCGGAAGGCCTTGAGGTCGTCCAGCTCCAGCTCGTAGCCGGCGAGGAACAGCTGCGTGTAGAGCGTCAGCGAGGTGTGGCCGGGGGAGAGGACGAACCGGTCACGGCCGGTCCACTCCGGGTCGGCCGGGTCGTGTCGCATCACCTTCTGAAAGATCGTGTACGCGGCAGGCGCCAGGCTCATCGCGGTGCCCGGGTGCCCGTTGCCCACCTTCTGCACCGCGTCGGCCGCCAGAAGTCGGGCCGTGTCCACGGCGCGCCGGTCGAGGTCGGTCCACTCGAAGCTCTCGGAAGTCTGCGTAGTCATCTTCAAGAAGTCCTCGTTCAGTGCGGGATGGCTGGCCGGACGCGTTCAAACTTAAAAGTCTGACTTTTTCGAGGAAAGGTCGGGGTGTGTCAGCCTGTGGTGAATCTGGGACAGTGATCACGCGACAGAGAGAGGAACAACCGGGCATGGCGGGCATAAGACACCAAGCTGAGGGTGACGGGATCAGAACGTTCCCCTTCCCGGCCGACCTGGCCGTCGGCGGCGTCGGCATGCAGATCGGCCCGATGGGCACCGACCACCGCTGGCACGTCGACGCCCCCCTGCACCGCGTCCACCGTATCGACTTCCACGTCGTCATGCTCTTCACCGACGGCCCGGTACGGCACATGATCGACTTCGCCGAGTACGAGGTCACGGCCGGCGACCTCCTGTGGATCCGCCCCGGACAGGTCCACCGGTTCTCCCGCGAATCCGTGTACCGCGGAACCGTCCTGACCATGCAGCCCGGCTTCCTGCCCCGCGCCACCGTCGAGGCCGCCGGCCTGTACCGCTACGACCTGCCGCCGCTGCTGCACCCCGGCCCCGCGCAGCTCGCCGCACTCCAGGCCTCCTTCGACCAGCTGCGCCGCGAGTACGAGGACACCGAGACGCTGCCGCTCAGCCTGCACACGGCCGTCCTCAGGCACAGTCTGACCGCGTGCCTGCTGCGCCTCGCCCATCTCGCCGCCAGTTCGGCCGAGAGCTCCCGGCAGCACACCGACAGCACCTTCACCCGCTTCCGGGACGCCGTCGAACAGGGCTTCCCCACCAACCACAGCGTCAGCGCCTACGCCGACGCCCTCGGTTACTCCCGCCGCACCCTGGTCCGCGCCGTCCGCGCCGCCACCGGCGAGACACCCAAGGGCTTCATCGACAAACGCGTCATCCTGGAGGCCAAGCGCCTCCTCGCCCACACCGACCTGCCGATCGGCCGCGTCGGGGTGGCCGTGGGCTTCCCCGACGCGGCGAACTTCTCCAAGTTCTTCCACCTGCACACCGGCCAGACGCCGGTGGCGTTCCGGGCGGAGTTGCGTTAGGCCCTGTCGTCAAACTCCCGTCTGCCGCGCGACGCCATGCACGCACTCTCGCCGCACCGGGCCCCGACCCAAGTACATCGTGGTGGTCGAAGGCCGCGTCGGAGCCGAGCCGCCCGGTCAGACGCGCCACCTTCGCCGCCGAGCCCGCGCTGCCGAACGCCAGGGGCTGACGTATACGTGAAGGTCAACCCCCGCGCCGCGTGCGTCCCCGGTCAGTGACCGAAGTCGAACCAGTTCACGTTCACGAAGTCGGCCGGCTGGCCGCTGGTGAAGGTGAGATAGACGTCGTGCGTGCCGGTCACCGCGCCGATGTTGGCCGGGACCGTCCGCCAGGACTGCCAGCCGCCCGTGTTCGCCACGGCGAAACTGCCGACGGGCGCGTTGGTACGACTGTCCAGGCGCACCTCGACCAGACCGCTGACCCCGCCGGCCGCACCGCTCGCGACCCGCGCGTAGAACTGTTTCGCCGCGGTCGAACCGAAGGTGACGCCCTTGTACAGCGCCCAGTCGCCGTTCGCGAGGGCCCCGATGTCCTGGCCGCCGCCGCTGTCCGTGGTGGTCTCCGTGACGACGCCGGACTGACCGTCGTAGGACTCGGCCTGGATGGGGCTGTAGGCGTCCCGGTTGCCGGTCGGCGGGGGAGTGGTGCCGCCGCCGGAGGACCGCAGGACCTGTACGTAGTCGACGACCATCGGGTGGCCCGGCTGGGTCCCGCTGTCCGGGCCGCCGCCGAACGCGGCCGGGAAACCGCCGCCCATCGCGACGTCGAGGATGATGAAGTAGCCGTGGTTCGTGGCGTTCGCCCACGTCGTCGCGTCCACCTGGCTCGCCCTCACCGTGTGGAAGTTGACGCCGTCGAGGTAGAAGCGGATCTCCTCGGGGCTGGTCGAGCGGTCCCACTCCATCGCGTAGGTGTGGAAGCCCGCCTGACAGGTGGTGCCCGTGCAGGAGGTGGAGTTGCCGATGCCGGAGGTCTCGTTGCAGGGGCCGCCCGGGCTGGTGCCGCAGTGCATCGTGGCCCATGCGGTGTTCAGGCCCTGGACGTTCTCCATGATGTCCAGTTCGCCGATGCCCGGCCAGTTCCAGTAGTTGCCGCGGAACGGCGCGCCGAGCATCCAGAACGCCGGCCAGTAGCCCTTGGCGGCGGCGCCGGTGACGTTCGGCATCTGGATCCGCGCCTGGACGCGCAGCTTTCCGCCCGCCGGGGGCTGGAAGTCGGTGCGGGTGGTCTCGATCCGGCCGGAGGTCCAGTTGCCCGCGGTGTCGCGGCGCGGGGTGATGAGCAGGTTGCCGTTGCCGTCCAGTGCCACATTGCTGGTGCTCGACGTCATCGTCTCGACCTCGCCGGTGCCCCAGTTGGCGGCCCCGCCGGGGTAGGACGTCCCGGTGTCGTACTGCCAGTCGGCCGTGTTGACGCCGGAGCCGGCCGCGCCGTTGAAGTCGTCCACGAAGACCTGCGTCCAGCCCGGGGGCGGGGTGGGCGCGGACGCGTCGGCGGGCGCGGTGGCGGCCGTGGCGAGGGCCGCGGCCAGGCCGAGCGTGGCGACGGCGGCGGTGAACGCGCGCCGCAGCGGTCGGGGTCTGGGGATGCCGGAGGATGCGGTCATGGGGAGCCTCTCGGGTACGGGTGTGTGCGGGGGTTCCGTGAGAGCGCTCCCAAGCGTGCTCGGGTGCGCGTTGTTGAGAGCGCTCTCATGGTGCCGTCAATGTGCTCCCCGCCCCCACGACCGTCAAGACTTGAAGCAAGGAAACTCCTTGCCCCACAGGGAAGTTCAGGGGGTGAAGCCGCCCGTACCGGAAGGTCGCCCTCGCCCTGATGCCGCTGCCCGGCCACGCCGCCGGCCTGGTGTGCGCGGTCAACGCCGTCGAGCGCTACACCGAGGTCCACCCGGGCCTGGCGTACCTCACATGAGAACGGAGGGCCGCTCCGCCGAGCGGCCCTCCGCGTCACCTCACCGTCGCGTCAGCCGGTGAAGCCGGCCGTGATCGAGGTGAACTGCCAGTTGCTCTGGCTGATCCCGGAGCAGTTCTCGGCCACGCCGCCGCCCGGGCAGGGCCGGTCGCGGTTGACCGACCAGAAGGCCAGCCGTGCGATGTGGTGCGAGTTCGCCCAGTCCCGGATCTGCGTCCAGATCGCGGGAGTCGTCGTCTCCTGCTGGTCGGACAGGCCGTTCATGCCGGAGATGCCGATGTGGGCGTAGGCGGTGGCGTCGTCCCAGCCGAAGGTGGACTTCAGCTTGTTCTTCAGCCCCTCCGCCGCGTTCACCGTGTTGCCGTACATGTCCGAGCCGCCGCCGAAGTCGAACGGCATGATGGTGAACACGTCGATGTTCGCGCCCAGCGCCTGGGCCTGCTCGATGAGCCGGTTGCCGTAGTACGTCGGCCCGGTGGTGGACGTGCCGAAGGTGACGATGGTCTTCAGGCCGGGGTTGTTGGCCTTGACCGTCTTCAGCGCGGTGAGGATCTTCGCCTGGACGGCCTCGTTCTCGAACTCGTCGGTGTTCTCGATGTCGAAGTCGATGGCCTTCAGGCCGTAGGCGTCGACCACCTTCTGGATCGCCCCGGCGAGCGCGCTCGCGGAGGAGCAGTTGGCGCCGAGCTTGCTGCCGGACCAGCCGCCGAACGACGGCACGATGTCACCGCCGGCGGACCGGATCTGGTTGATCGCCGACTGGTCCACGCCGCCGGTCAGCGGCCGGCTGCCGTCCCAGGCCGGGGTGCAGCCGCCGGAGTCCAGCACGAACGCCATCGTGAACCACTTGGCCCCGGTCGCGTTCATCACCGTGGTCGGGTTCGGCGGATCGCCCCAGCCCTGGTACAGATACGGCGCCGCCTGCTTGAAGCCGGTGCCGCCGCCGGTGCCCGCGTCGGTCGTCACGGTCACGGAGTTGGAGGCCGGCGAGGTGTTCCCGGCCGCGTCCCGCGCCTTCACGGTGAAGGTGTAGCTGGTGCTCGGCGACAGCCCGCTGACCGTGGCCGAGGTGCCGGAGACGCTCAGGAGCCGGCCCGCTGCGCTGTAGATGTCGTACGCCGTCACGCCCGTGTTGTCCGTGGCCGCGTTCCACTTCAGCGACACGCTCGACGACGTCTTGCCGGTGGAGGTGAGCCCGCTCGGCGCGGTCGGCGCCTGGGTGTCACCGCCGCCCCCGCCGCCCGGACCGTCCAGGCCGATGTCGTCGGCGTAGTAGGTGCCCTGGCCGTACCAGCCGTGCACATAGATGGTGGCGCTGGTCTGCGAGGCGCCGGTGGTGAAGGAGACGCTGAGCTGGCTGTACGCCGACGGGGACGAGGTCCACGTGGACGCGCCGCCGTTGACGCCCAGGTACACGTAACTGCCGCGCACCCAGCCGCTGAGGCTGTACGTCGTGTTCGGCTGCACGGCGACCGTCTGGCTGCACTGCGCGGTGTCGCTGGACGTCACCGCGCCCTGCAGCGCCTTGGCGCCGCCGTGCACGGGGGAGGAGACGACCGAGCCGAGGTTGCCGGTGCAGGTCCAGGGGGAGAGGCCGCCGGACTCGAAACCGGGGTTGGTGAGGATGTTGGCCGCGTGGGCCGTGCCGGGGAGGGCGATGGCCCCGCCGACCGCGAGGGCGGCGGAACCGAGCAGAGCGAGAAGCCGGCGTCTGGAACGCCCGAGTGTGTCGCGCACGCGATCTCCCTGTCGGGGTGGGGTGTTCGGGAGTGCAGGGGAGTGCGGAAGCGTTGCGCCAATGAATTTGGTATGGACCAATCCGCGCTGTCAAGGAGAAGAACGGAATTGGTCCATACCGGTGAGCGTGAGCGCCCCGGAAGGAACGCGGGGAACCGCGGGACAAGCCACGACGGACCGCCCGTCGGCCGGCGGCCTAAAGGGGCAGCACCTCACCCGCCGAAGCGGCCCGCACGGGCGCCGGTACCGCGGGCAGCAGGACCTCGGACTCCATCCGTTGCCGCGGAAGCGCCGCGGGAGCCAGAGGACGGGGCCCCGACACCACCGTGTAGTCCTGCCCCAGGAACGGCGGCTCGATCACCCCGGGATCCTCACCCAGCGCCAACTGCACAGCCGCCCACGGCGCGTTCACCCCACAGAGCGACAGCTGGTGCAGGCCCCCGGCGGGCCTCGTGTTGACGTCCAGCAGCACCGGCCGGTCGCCGAGCATCCGGAACTGGATGTTGGACAGGTGGTGCAGCCCGAAGCCCTCCGCGATCAGCCGGGCCGGCGCCAGCCACCGCTCGTCCAGGGTGAAGCCCCGGCGGCGGCCGTTCTTGGTGCGGCCCACCGCGAGCCGCACCCGGTTGTCCGGCCCGGTCAGGCAGTCGACGGACACCTCGGGCTGCTCCAGACGCGGCATCACCAGCCAGTCCACGGGCTCCTCGGCCTGCCGCAGCGCCTCCACGACCAGGTCCAGCTGGACGTACGGGCCCGGGAAGCCGGTCAGATGCGTGAGCGAGAAGGGGGAGCGGGTGATCATCCGGAAGCCGGCCCCGCCCGCGCCGGCGGCCGGCTTGAAGCACGCCCGGTGCCCGGCCGCCTCCAACTCCTCGACGGCGGCGACGAGTTCGGCCGCCGTGCGGACCCGGCGCCACGGCGGTACCGGTACGCCCACCGAGCGGACCGCCTCGTACGCGACGCCCTTGTCCTCGAACACGGCGACCGCCTCGGGGGTCGGCGCCAGCAGCGCCGTACCGGCCGCCGCGAACTCGGCCCGGTGCGCCACGATCGCGGCCTGGTGCAGCCGGGGCACGAACACGTCGATGCCACGCCGGGCGCACTGGTCGAGGGCGTACTCGACGTACGCGGCCGGGGACAGGCCCTCCGGTTCCAGCTCGGCGGTGTCGGCGGCGGCCAGCACGGGGGAGTCCGGGTCGCCGTGCGTGGCGTGGATCTCGACCGCGCGGTCGCTGGGATTTCTCCGCAGCTGATCCATGAAGAACACGTTCTCCGCGTACGTGCGGTTGAGCCAGACGCGTACGCGAGAGAGCATGCAGGCCGCCTTTCGGGTGTGCGGGCAGGGCGGAGCGGCCCGTGCCCGGGCAGGAGGGAGGAAGGGTCACCGAACAGCCCCGGAAGGAAGGGGGGTTGAGGGCGCTGGTGTTGGGGCGATCATACGGCTTTCCAGGGGGCCCTCGTGCAACGCGGGTGTTACGGATTCACCGGCCGTCGGGTCACGGACGCGCGGGCCGTCCGGTCACGGACGCGCGCCAGGCGGGCCGGGCCCGGAGCGCGACACGCGGCGGGGGAACCTCTTGTCCGGTGCCCGGGGCATGTGTTCTCGTTGTGCCATCGGATGATCGGAAGGGGTGTGCGCGGTGGAGTCGACGGCCGGGGCCGGACAGCTGCTGGCCATCAGTGACCTGCACATCGGTTACCCGGACAACCGCGCCCTGATCGACGGCATGCGCCCCGACAGCGACGACGACTGGCTGATCGTCGCCGGTGACGTCGCGGAGACCGTCGCCGACATCCGCTGGGCCCTCGGCACGCTCGCGAGCCGCTTCAGCAAGGTGCTGTGGGCACCCGGGAACCACGAGCTGTGGACCCATCCGAGCGACCCGGTCACCCTGCGTGGCGCCGCCCGCTACGAGCACCTGGTCGAGGTCTGCCGCGAGCTGGGCGTCGTCACCCCCGAGGACCCCTACCCCGTGTGGCACGGCGCGGGCGGCCCGGTCGCCGTCGTCCCGCTCTTCCTGCTCTACGACTACTCGTACCTGCCGGCCGGCTCCGCCACCAAGGCGGAGGGCCTGGCCTACGCGGAGAGCACGGGCATCGTCTGCAACGACGAGTTCCTGCTGCACCCCGACCCCTACCCGACCCGGGAGGCGTGGTGCCGGGCGCGGGTCGCCGAGACCGAGCGCAGGCTGGCCGAGCTGCCCGCGGACCTGCCGACCGTACTGGCCGGGCACTGGCCGCTGGACCGGCACCCCACGGAGGTCCTGTGGCACCCCGAGTTCGCCATGTGGTGCGGCACCACACTGACCGCCGACTGGCACCGCCGGTTCCGGGTCGCCACCATGGTCTACGGCCATCTGCACATCCCCCGCACCACCTGGCACGACGGAGTCCGCTTCCTGGAGGTCTCCGTGGGATACCCCCGCGAGTGGCGCAAGCGCCCGGATCCGCCGGGAAGGCTGCGCCGTGTCCTGCCGATGGAGGTCGAAGCAGGTGATCGAGGAGCTGCTCCCGGAGTCGGTCGTGGCCGTGGAGGCGCGCGCTGACGACCCGCTGTGGGACTCCCCGCTCCACCCGGCGGAGGAGGCGCTGGTCGCGCGCTCGGTGGCCAAGCGGCGCCGTGAGTTCGCGGCCGTCCGGGGCTGTGCCCGGCGCGCCATGGAGAAGCTCGGCGTGCCGCCGCAGCCCGTGCTCACCGGCGAGCGGGGTGCCCCGCGCTGGCCGGACGGGCTGCTCGGCAGCATGACCCACTGCGACGGCTACTGCGCCGCCGCCCTGGTCCGCGCCACCGACCTCGTCTCCCTGGGCATCGACGCCGAACCGCACGGGGCGCTCCCCGAGGGCGTGGGCTCCTCCGTCTTCCTGCCCGCCGAGGCCGAGCGGCTCGGCCGGCTGGCCGCGCGGTGGCCCGCCGTGCACTGGGACCGGCTGCTGTTCAGCGCCAAGGAGTCCGTCTACAAGGCGTGGTTCCCGCTCACCCGCATGTGGCTGGACTTCTCCGAGGCCGACATCGCCGTGCGGCTGGACGCCGGCGGCGAACCGTCCGGCACCCTGCACGCCGAGCTCCTCGTCCCCGGCCCCGTGATCGGCGGCCACCGGCTCCAGTCCTTCGAGGGCCGGTGGACCGTACGGCACGGCGTGGTGGCCACGTCGGTCGTCATACCGCACCCCTGACGACGGTCCCACCCGGACCCCACCGCCGCCGTCGCCCTGTCGTTCGGGCGACGGCGGCGGCACCGAGCCGTCACGACGCTCAGACGGGCCGGCACCAGTCGCGCAGGAGCCGGAAGAACTCCGCCTCGTTGCCCGCGAGTCCGGCCCGGGCCAGTGCCTGTTCCGCCTCCGCGAGCACGACGGGCGGGACGACGGCGGGCCGGTCCTCGTCCGGTGGACCGTCGAAGGCGGCGCGCACCGTATGCAGCAGACGCAGGTAGGCCTGTACGGCGGTACGCTCGCGGTCGGTCAGTACGGCGGTGGGCATCGGTCGGCTCTCCCCGAGTAGGCGTCACGGTCACGCGCCCTGCGGCGCCGTGCACCGCGTCGTACGGCGCACACTCCCAGCTTGCCGCCCACCACTGACAACGCCGCCCGGCTCCGCGCCGGTTAGCCCGCTTAGCCGAGGCGGAACCGCCCCGATCGACCCGTACTGCGCTCCGTCCGATCCGGCGAAACGTTTCTCAACTTCCCCACGTCACATCCGGCTCCGGTGCGGCGAGGGACGGCTCCCCGCGCGTACGGCGTCGAGCCCGTCCCGAGTGCCACAGGGCCGCTCGGCCGGCGAGCCCGGTCCGGTTCAGCCCTGCGGGCCCGGGTACCCCAGCGACGCCTCGATGCGGCCGGCCACCCCGTCCCGCTGCACCGGCCCGCGCAACGCCGAACCGGCCAGCCACGTACGGCACTTGCTGGCCAGCAGCAGCCCGAACGTCTCGGCGTCCCGCTCCTCGGCCACGTCGAAGCGGGTGCGGGCCGCGACGCGGTGCACCGCCGCCTGGAGGGCCTCCTGATCGGTGTCGTCGCGCAGCAGCCGGGTCGCGGCGCCGACACCGTCCATGTGGAGCCCGCAGTGGTCGGCCTGCATGTGCCACAGCTCGTGGCCCAGGATCACCAACTGGTGGTCGGGCGCGGTGCGTTCCTCCACCACGACGACGTCCCGGTCGGTCAGGTCCAGCCACAGCCCGCTGGCCGTGCCGGGCGGGAAGGCGGCCGTACGGAAGTGCACCGGGCGTCCGCGCCGACGGCTCATCGCCTCGCACAGCGCGCGGTACAGCTCACCCGGAGGCGTGGGTACGGGCAGCGTGAGCCCGCCCACCAGTTCGTTGCACAGCCGGCGCATGTCCCTGCCGATGCCCACAGTCCTCCCCCGGCTCACGACTCGGGCCGCTTGACGCTCTCCAGGAGCATGTCGAGCCACTCGGCGACCTTGTCCCGGTGCTGGTCGGTGGGCAACTGCGCGGCCCGCCAGGCGATTCCGCGCACGCCGTGGTCCTGCAGCAGCCGCTCCAGCGGATCCTCCGGGTCCTCGGCGGCGGCCCGCTCCCGGTCCGCGAGCTTCTGCAGCAGCTCCTGCTCGGTGCGCTGCAGCGCGCCCGCCAGCGCCTCGGGGTCCTCTGCGGTGAGGAAGCCGGCGTGCACCCGGAAGAAACGCTGCAGGGCGTCGCAGTGCTCCATGGTGGGCCGCCGGTCGCCGTTGATGAGGGCGCCGGCCTGCTGCCGGGACATGCCCGCGCCGTCGGCGATCTCCTGCTGGGTGTACCGGCGTCCGCCCGGCTTCAGCCGGGTGCGGCGCAGCAGGTCCAGGCGCTGCAGGAAGCGGGCCTGGACGTCCGGCTCACCCGCGGGCCGACCGCTGAGCAGAGCCTTGACCACCGGCTCCGGCACCCCGCAGGCGATGGAGAGGCGCCCGACGTCGAAGACCTCGGCGTGCGGGACGCCGAGGCGGTCGGCGAGCGCGGTGACGCGGGCGACGACGGCCGGCAGCTGGGCGGTCGCCGAGGCGCCCGGATCCTCGTAGCCATCCGTCACCGACAGAACTCCTACGTCTCTAGAGGGCTTCAGATGCGTCCGTGCTTCTCACGAGCGATCGCCGTGAACTTCCCGGAGAGTAGCGGGTGTCTCGAACTCACATCCAGGTGTCGCCACAACTGTGGCGAATTTCAGCCGTCAACCGGCACGAAATGCCACGATAGTTGACATGGCTCTTGCCTGGGCACCAGGATCGCATCGCCGCGAGAAAGGCCGCAGAGGCAAGAGGGGTGACCTCCCGATGGCACATCAGGCAGGAGGGCAGCGGCCGGCACCGCGGCCCGTCCCCGACACCTGTGAGGTCCAGGCGTACCTCCAGGACTACGGAGCGCTGCTGGAGTCACAGTCCTGCCCGTCCCTGGTCGTCGACCACCACTGGAACGTGGTCATGGCCAACAGCGCGTTCGAGACACTTTTCCACGGTGTGCGCCCCCACCCCACGGCCATGCCGGGGGAGAACTTCCTCCGGTTCGTGCTCTTCCACCCCGATGCCGGCGAGGTCCTCGGCGAGCACGAGCCCGGCTGGTGCCTGCCGATGCTGGCCCAGCTCCGGACCGCGCTGGAGACCCACGGACACGACCACGAACTCCAGGCGGTCCGCCGGGAGATCGCCCAGGACCCGATCATGGAGGCCGCCTACCGGCAGGGCCTGCCGCACTGGATACGGGCCGTCGGCGAGGCCGCCACCCGCCTCGACGGCGCCGTACGCCTCCTGCACCACCCGGACCCGCGGCGCGGGCGCACCGAGTGCCGCATCGTCGAGGAGATCCCGCAGCCGCTGCGGGATCTCGGCTACCGGCGTCTGACGATGGTCCTGCGCGACCCCCGCCGGCCCGCCGTGCCGGTGCGCCGTCCGCGCCGACCGCGGGAGGCCGCCTCGCACCTGACGGTCGTGCCGTCCGCGGAGAACTGACCCGGCACCGCGGCGTTCAGGTCACCGACAGTGCCGGGCCGGCACGCGGCCCCGTACGCGGGCCGAGCGGTGCGGCCCTCGCTTCCTGGCGGGCGCCCCGGACTCTCGGCTCCCGTCCCAGACATCTTGTGCACGGCACCGATTCCTGGCGGACGCCCCGGACTCTCGGCGCGCGCCCCAGACTTCTTGCGCACGCCACCGACTCCCGCCGCATGCCACCGACTCCTCACGCGGACCCCCGACTCCTTGCGCACGCCACCGTCGCAAGCCGCTTGCGTGATTTGCGCTACGCTTGCGTTCATGACGCGACGACTTGCGGAAGTGGCGAAGAAGGTCGGGGTCAGCGAGGCCACGGTCAGCCGGGTCCTCAACGGCAAGCCCGGAGTCTCCGAAGCCACCCGGCAGGCGGTGCTGACGGCTCTCGACGTCCTCGGCTACGAGCGCCCCACCCAGCTGCGCGGCGAGCGCGCCCGGCTCGTCGGTCTCGTCCTGCCCGAACTGCAGAACCCTATCTTCCCGGCGTTCGCCGAGGTCATCGGCGGTGCCCTCGCCCAGCTGGGGCTGACCCCGGTGCTGTGCACCCAGACCAAGGGCGGCGTGTCGGAAGCGGACTATGTCGACCTGCTGCTCCAGCAGCAGGTCTCCGGCGTCGTCTTCGCCGGCGGCCTGTACGCCCAGGCGGAAGCGCCGCACGACCACTACCGGCTGCTCGCCGAGCGCAACATCCCGGTGGTGCTGGTCAACGCGGCCATCGACCACCTCGGCTTCCCGGGCGTGTCCTGCGACGACGCCGTCGCCGTCGAGCAGGCCTGGCGGCATCTGGCCTCCCTCGGCCATGAGCGCATCGGGCTGGTCCTCGGCCCCGGCGACCACGTGCCGTCGGCCCGCAAGCTGGCCGCCGCCCGGGCGCTCGCCGGCGATCTGCCGGAGGAGTTCGTCGCGCGGGCCATCTTCTCCCTCGAGGGCGGTCACGCAGCCGCCGCACGGCTGATCGACCGGGGCGTCACCGGCATCATCTGCGCCTCCGACCCGCTGGCGCTCGGCGCGGTCCGGGCGGCGCGCCGCAAGGGGTACGACGTCCCGGGCCGGATCTCGGTCGTCGGCTACGACGACTCGGCGTTCATGAACTGCACCGAGCCCCCGCTGACCACCGTCCGCCAGCCCATCGAGGCCATGGGGCGCGCGGCCGTGGAGCTGCTGAACGCGCTGATCGGGGGCACCGCCGTACCCGCCGAGGAGCTGCTGTTCGAGCCGGAGCTGGTGGTGCGCGGCTCCACCGCGCAAGCTCCCCGCGACTGAACTCCGGGAGATCCAGCCAGCTGTCAAACAATTGCATATTCCGCGCGACATCTTGCGATCAGATGTCGGCGGTGCTTGAGTGTGCGACGCCCACCGCTCCTGCCATGAGTGCCATGAGGGGTCCACCGATGAGACACACCGGGTTCCGCCGTGCCGTCCTCGCGATCGGCGTCTGTTCCTCCCTCGCCCTCGCCGCCACCGCCTGCGGGTCCGGTGACGACGGTTCGGCGAGCGGCAAGACCCGCATCACCGTCAACTGCGAGCCGCCGAGGAGCGCCAAGCTCGACCGCTCCTTCTTCGAGGCGGACATCGCGGCCTTCGAGGAGGCCAACCCGGACATCGACGTCGTCGCGCACGACGCCTTCCCCTGCCAGGACCCGAAGACCTTCGACGCCAAGCTCGCCGGCGGCCAGATGGAGGACGTGTTCTACACGTACTTCACGGACGCGCGGCACGTCGTCGACGTCCGCCAGGCCGCCGACCTCACCCCGTACCTCAAGGAACTCAAGAACTACGACAGCATCCAGAAGCAGCTGCGGGACATCTACACCGTCGACGGGAAGGTCTACGGCATCCCGCGCACCGGATACTCCATGGGGCTGATCTACAACCGCGCGCTCTTCGAGAAGGCCGGCCTGGATCCCGACAAGCCCCCGGCGACCTGGGACGAGGTCCGCGCCGCCGCGAAGAGGATCGCCGCCCTCGGCGACGGCACCGTCGGCTACGCCGACTACAGCGCGCAGAACCAGGGCGGCTGGCACTTCACCGCCGAGCTGTACTCCCAGGGCGGCGACGTCGTCAGCGCGGACGGCAAGAAGGCCACCATCGACACCCCCGAGGGCCGCGCCGTCCTGCGGAACCTGCACGACATGCGGTGGACCGACGACTCGATGGGCAGCAAACAGCTCCTCGTCATCAACGACGCGCAGCAGCTGATGGGTTCGGGCAAGCTCGGCATGTACCTCGCCGCCCCCGACAACATCCCGATCCTCGTCAAGGAGAAGGGCGGCAACTACAAGGACCTCGCCCTGGCCCCCATGCCGGGCGGCAAGGGCACCCTCATCGGCGGCGACGGCTACATGGTCAACAAGAAGGCCACGCCCGCCCAGATCCGGGCCGGCCTGAAGTGGCTCGACCACATGTTCCTCACCCCCGGCAAGGGCTTCCTGGGCGACTACGCGCGCGCCAAGAAGCACGACGCCCCCGTCGGCCTGCCCGAGCCGCGCCTGTTCACCGGTGCCGCCGACGCCACCGACCAGCGGGTGAAGAAGGCCAACGCCAACGTCCCGGTGGAGAACTACCAGGCGTTCCTCGACGGCAACCACAAGCTCCGGCTGAAGATCGAGCCGCCGCACGCCCAGCAGATCTACTCCGTGCTCGACGGCACCGTCTCCGCCGTCCTGACCAAGAAGGACGCCGACATCGACCAGCTCCTCAAGGAGGCGTCCGGCAAGATCGACAGCATTCTGGCCCGGAGCTGACCGCCATGACGAAGACGGCCGAGCGACGGCCCGCGGCGCGGGCCGCCGTCCCCCCGGTCCCGGCGCCGCCCCCGGCAGGGGACCGGAGGCGGCGCCGCCTGACCGACCAGGTCCGCGCCTACGGCTTCCTCCTCGGCGGCCTGCTCTGCTTCGCCCTGTTCTCCTGGTACCCGGCGATCCGCGCGGTCGTCATCGCCTTCCAGAAGTACACGCCGGGCTCACCGCCCGAGTGGGTCGGCACCGCCAACTTCACCCGGGTCCTGCACGACCCCGAGTTCACGGCCGCCTGGCGCAACACCCTCACCTTCACCCTGCTGGCCCTCCTGATCGGCTTCGCGATCCCCTTCGTCCTCGCCCTCGTGCTCAACGAGCTGCGGCACGCCAAGGCCTTCTTCCGGATCGCGGTCTACCTGCCGGTGATGATCCCGCCGGTGGTCAGCGCCCTGCTGTGGAAGTGGTTCTACGACCCCGGAGCCGGTCTCGCCAACGAGACGCTGCGCTTCCTGCACCTGCCCACCTCCAACTGGTCCAACGGCACCGACACCGCGCTGGTCTCCCTGGTCGTCGTCGCGACGTGGGCCAACATGGGCGGCACCGTCCTCATCTACCTGGCCGCCCTCCAGTCCGTCCCCGGCGAGCTGTACGAGGCGGCCGAACTGGACGGCGCGAACCTCCTGCAACGCGTCCGGCACGTCACCGTCCCGCAGACCCGGTTCGTGATCCTGATGCTGATGCTCCTTCAGGTCATCGCCACCATGCAGGTTTTCACGGAACCCTTCGTCATCACCGGCGGCGGCCCCGAGAACGCCACCGTCACCGTCCTCTACCTCATCTACAAATACGCCTTCCTCTACAACGACTTCGGCGGCGCCTGCGCCCTCAGCGTGATGCTCCTGCTGCTGCTCGGCGCCTTCTCCGCGGTCTATCTGCGGCTCACCCGCTCCGAGGGGGACGCATGACCACCGGCACCCGCACCCTGATCTCCCCGGCCACCCTCGCCCGCCCGCGCGGAAAGGCCCTCTACTGGACGGTGTTCACGGCCGTCGTCGTCCTCTTCGCGCTCGCCTTCCTCTTCCCCGTGTACTGGATGGTGACCGGTGCCCTGAAGTCCCCGGACGAGGTGGCCCGGACCCCGCCGACGCTCCTTCCCGAGCACTGGCACCTCAGCGGCTACACCGACGCCTGGGACCTCATGGAACTCCCGCGGCACCTGGGGAACACGCTCGTCCAGGCGGCCGGCGCCTGGGCCTTCCAGCTGGTGTTCTGCACGGCCGCCGCCTACTCCCTGTCCAGGCTGAAGCCCGCCTTCGGCAAGGTGGTCCTCGGCGGCATCCTCGCCACGCTCATGATCCCGGCGCAAGCGCTGGTCGTCCCGAAGTACCTGACCGTCGCCGACCTGCCGCTGATCCACACCAGCCTGCTCAACGACCCCCTCGCCGTCTGGTTGCCGGCCGTCGCCAACGCCTTCAACCTCTACCTGCTCAAACGGTTCTTCGATCAGCTGCCGCGCGATGTCCTGGAGGCCGCCGAGATCGACGGCGCCGGCAAGCTCCGCATCCTGTGGTCCGTCGTCCTGCCCATGTCCCGGCCGGTGCTCGGCGTGGTGTCGATCTTCGCGCTGGTCGCCGTCTGGCAGGACTTCCTGTGGCCGCTGATGGTCTTCTCCGACACCGGCGAACAGCCGGTCAGCGTCGCCCTGGTCCAGCTGTCGCAGAACATCCAGCTCACCGTGCTCATCGCCGCGATGGTGATCGCCAGCATCCCGATGGTGGCGCTGTTCCTCGTCTTCCAGCGGCACATCATCGCCGGGATCAGCGCGGGCAGCACCAAGGGCTGACGCCGCCGCCCCGTCTACAGAAAGGCAAGCTCAGTGGGACAGCCCAGCCATGCCCGGAAGGACCCTGACTGGTGGCGCTCGGCCGTCATCTACCAGGTGTACGTCCGCAGCTTCGCGGACGGCGACGGCGACGGCACCGGCGACCTCGCGGGCGTCCGCGCCCGGCTGCCGTACCTCGCCGAACTCGGCGTGGACGCCCTGTGGTTCACGCCGTGGTACGTGTCTCCGCTGAAGGACGGCGGCTACGACGTCGCCGACTACCGGGCCATCGACCCGGCCTTCGGCACCCTCGCCGAGGCCGAGAAACTCATCGCCGAGGCCCGTGAGCTGGGCATCCGGACCATCGTCGACATCGTGCCCAACCATGTCTCCGACCAGCACCCCTGGTTCCGGGCGGCGCTCGCCGCCGGGCCGGGCAGCCCCGAGCGCGAGCTGTTCCACTTCCGGCCCGGACGCGGAGCCCACGGCGAACTCCCGCCGAACGACTGGCCGTCCCAGTTCGCCGGCTCCACCGACCCGGTGTGGACCCGGCTGCCCGACGGCGACTGGTACCTGCACCTGTTCACCCCCGAACAGCCCGACCTCAACTGGGCGCACCCCGCGGTCCGCCAGGAACACGAGGACATCCTGCGCTTCTGGTTCGAGCGGGGCGTCGCCGGCGTCCGCATCGACTCGGCCGCCCTCCTCGCCAAGGACCCCGACCTCCCCGATCTCGCCACGCACCCGGAGCCGCACCCGTTCGTCGACCGTGACGAACTCCACGACATCTACCGCTCCTGGCGCCGGGTCGCCGACGAGTACGGCGGTGTGTTCGTCGGCGAGGTCTGGCTCCCCGACCCCGAACGCTTCGCCCGCTACCTGCGCCCCGACGAACTCCACACCGCCTTCAACTTCTCCTTCCTGTCCTGCCCCTGGGACGCCGACCGGCTGCGCGCCTCCATCGACACCACCCTCGCCGAGCACGCCCCCGTCGGCGCCCCGGCCACCTGGGTACTGTGCAACCACGACGTCACCCGCACGGTCACCCGGTACGGCCGCGAGGACACCGCCTTCGACTTCGCCACCAAGGCCTTCGGCACCCCGACCGACCTGGCGCTCGGCACCCGGCGGGCACGGGCCGCCGCCCTGCTGTCACTCGCGCTGCCCGGGTCGGTGTACCTCTACCAGGGGGAGGAGCTGGGCCTGCCGGAGGCCGAGATCCCGGCCGACCGCATCCAGGACCCGATGTACTTCCGCTCGCGGGGCGTCGACCCCGGCCGCGACGGCTGCCGGGTGCCGCTGCCGTGGGCCGCCGGTCTGCCGCACGCGGGCTTCGGTTCCCGCGAGGAGCCCTGGCTGCCGCAGCCGGCCGACTGGCCCTCGTACGCGGTCGACCGGCAGCAGCGGGACCCCCACTCCCTGCTGACCCTCTACCGCGAGGCCATCGCGCTGCGCCCGGAGTTCGGCGACGGCCCCCTGACCTGGCTGGCCGCCCCCGACGGCGTGCTCGCCTTCTCCCGCGCGGACGGAGGCCTGTGCGTGGTCAACCTCGCGGCCACGCCCGCCGATCTGCCCGCGCACTCCCGGCTCCTGCTCAGCAGCGGCCCGCTGGACGAGGCGGGCCGGCTGCCGCGGGACACGGCGGCCTGGCTGCGCGCCTGAGCCGCACCCGTACGCACCTTGCTATCCCCCGCACCCCCACCACGAAGGGATCAGCACATGCACAGCAGCACCGCCGGACACCTCCGGCGCATGCCGGCCATCGGGGCGGTCGTCGCCCTCGCCGCCGGCATGCTCGTCGCCGTCGCCCCGGCCGCCCACGCGGCGGCGGGCGCCACCCTGCCCTTCACCTCCGTGGAGGCCGAGTCGGCGACCGGCAACGGCACGAAGATCGGCCCGGACTACACGCAGGGCAGCCTCGCCTCGGAGGCCTCCGGCCGGCAGGCCGTCCGGCTGTCCCCCGGGCAGCGGGTGGAGTTCACCGTGCCGCGCGCCGCCAACGCGGTGAACGTCGCCTACAGCGTGCCGGACGGTCAGTCCGGAGCTCTGAACGTGTACGTCAACGGCACCAGGCTCACCAAGACCCTGCCGGTGACCTCCAAGTACTCCTACGTCGACACCGGCTGGATCCCCGGTGCCAGGACGCACCACTTCTTCGACAACACCCGGCTGCTGCTCGGGCAGAACGTCCAGGCCGGCGACAAGGTCGCCGTCGAGGCGGCCGGCGTCCAGGTCACCGTCGACGTCGCCGACTTCGAACAGGTCGCACCGGCCGCCGGCCAGCCCGCCGGATCGGTGTCCGTCGTCTCCAAGGGCGCCGACCCCAGCGGCACCGGCGACTCCACCCAGGCCTTCCGGGACGCCATCGCCGCCGCCCAGGGCGGCACGGTGTGGATACCGCCGGGCGACTACCGCATCACCGCCTCGCTCAGCGGCGTGCAGAACGTGACCCTGCAAGGCGCCGGCAGCTGGTACTCGGTCGTGCACACCTCCCGCTTCATCGACCAGGCCGGCTCGGCGGGCAACGTCCGCATCAAGGACTTCGCGGTCATCGGCGAGGTCACCGAACGCGTCGACTCCAGCCCGGACAACTTCGTCAACGGCTCGCTGGGGCCGAACAGTTCGGTCTCCGGCATGTGGATCCAGCACCTGAAGGTCGGCCTGTGGCTCACCGGCACCAACGACAACCTGGTGGTGGAGAACAACCGCATCCTCGACACCACCGCCGACGGCCTCAACCTCAACGGCACGGCGAAGGGCGTCCGCGTCCGCAACAACTTCCTGCGCAACCAGGGCGACGACTCCCTCGCCATGTGGTCGCTGTACTCCCCGGACACCGACTCCAGCTTCGAGAACAACACGATCTCGCAGCCCAACCTCGCCAACGGCATCGCCATCTACGGCGGAACCGACATCGCCGTACGCAACAACCTGATCTCCGACACGAACGCCCTCGGCAGCGGCATCGCCATCTCCAACCAGAAGTTCCTCGACCCCTTCCACCCCCTCGCCGGCACCATCACCGTCGACGGCAACACGCTGGTGCGCACCGGCGCGATGAACCCCAACTGGAACCACCCCATGGGCGCGTTGCGCGTCGACTCCTACGACAGCGCCGTCAACGCGACCGTCAACATCACCAACACGACGATCACCGACAGCCCGTACAGCGCCTTCGAGTTCGTCTCCGGCGGCGGGCAGGGCTACCCGGTGCGGAACGTCAACGTCACCGGCGCCACCGTGCGGAACACCGGCACGGTCGTGGTCCAGGCCGAGGCGCAGGGTGCTGCGACCTTCAAGAACGTCACCGCCACCCAGGTCGGCGCGGCCGGCGTCTACAACTGCCCCTACCCGGCGAACTCCGGCTCCTTCACCCTCACCGACGGCGGCGGCAACTCCGGCTGGTCCAGCACCTGGTCCGACTGCTCCACCTGGCCGCAGCCCGGACAGGGCAACCCGGAGCCCGACCCGAACCGCAACCTCGCCAAGGGCCGCCCGGCCACCGCGACCGGCTCCCAGGACGTCTACACCCCCGGCAAGGCGGTCGACGGTGACGCGAACTCGTACTGGGAATCCGCCAACAACGCCTTCCCGCAGTCCCTCACGGTCGACCTCGGCTCGTCCTACGCCGTGCGCCGCCTGGTGCTGAAGGTGCCGCCGTCCTCGGCCTGGGGCGCCCGCACGCAGACGGTCACGGTGCTCGGCAGCACCGACGGCTCCGGCTACTCGACCGTGCTGGGCGCGCAGGGCTACCGCTTCGACCCGGCCACCGGCAACACCGCGACCGTGACCCTGCCGAGCGGCACGAACCTGCGCTACCTGCGCCTGACCGTCACCGCCAACACGGGCTGGCCGGCCGGCCAGTTCAGCGAGGTGGAGGCGTACACGACGTCCTGAGCGCCGCCGCCGCGTCACCGGGTCAGGGGGCCCCGGTGACGCGGCACCACGCGTACCGCCGGGTTTCACACGGGCGCCACCGCACCCTTCCCTGACGTTTGCTGCTCTTGGAACACTCGCTCCGCGCGGATTCCGTCATCTGGCGGGTATCGCGTACGTCAGGACGAGAGGACCCTCACATGCCCGAAGTCAACCGGCGGCGCTTCCTCGGAATCGCCGGCGCCACCACGGCGTTCACGGCGCTGTCCAGCAGCATCCAGCGCGCTGCCGCCCTGCCCGCCCACCACCGCACCGGATCGGTGGACGATGTCGAGCACATCGTCGTCCTCATGCAGGAGAACCGTTCCTTCGACCACTACTTCGGCTCGCTCCGAGGAGTCCGCGGCTTCGGCGACCCCCGTCCGGTCACCCAGAACGGCAGGTCCGTCTGGAAGCAGTCCGACGGCACGCAGGACATCCTGCCCTTCCACCCGGACGCCGACGACCTGGGCCTGGCCTTCATCCAGGACCTCCCGCACGGCTGGAACGACGGCCACAGCGCGTTCAACGGCGGACGGTACGACAAGTGGGTACCCGCCAAGTCCGCCACGACGATGGCGTACCTGACACGCGACGACATCCCCTTCCACTACGCGCTCGCCGACGCCTTCACCATCTGCGACGCCTACCACTGCTCGTTCATCGGCTCCACCGACCCGAACCGCTACTACATGTGGACGGGCTACACCGGCAACGACGGCAAGGGCGGCGGCCCGGTCCTCGGCAACGAAGAGGCCGGCTACGGCTGGACCACGTACCCCGAGCGCCTGGAGGAGGCCGGGGTCTCCTGGAAGATCTACCAGGACGTCGGCGACGGCCTCGACGCGAACGGCGGCTGGGGCTGGATCGACGACGCCTACCGCGGCAACTACGGCGACAACTCGCTGCTGTACTTCAACCAGTACCGCGACGCCAAGCCCGGCGACCCGCTGTACGACAAGGCCCGCACCGGCACCGACGCCCGCAAGGGCGAGGGCTTCTTCGACCGGCTGAAGGCGGACGTGCAGGCCGGCACGCTGCCCCAGGTTTCCTGGATCGTCGCCCCCGAGGCCTTCACCGAGCACCCCAACTGGCCCGCCAACTACGGCGCCTGGTACGTCTCCCAGGTCCTGGACGCGCTCACCTCCGACCCCGATGTGTGGGGGAAGACGGCGCTGTTCGTCACCTACGACGAGAACGACGGGTTCTTCGACCACGTCATCCCGCCCTACCCGCCGGCCTCGGCCGCCCAGGGCAGGTCGACGGTCGACCCCGCGCCGGACCTGTTCAAGGGCGACGCCGGCCATGTCGCCGGCCCCTACGGGCTCGGCCAGCGGGTGCCGATGCTGGTGGTCTCCCCGTGGAGCAAGGGCGGATACGTCTGCTCCGAGACCCTCGACCACACCTCGATCATCCGGTTCATCGAGCGTCGTTTCGGTGTCCAGGAGCCGAACATCTCGCCCTGGCGGCGGGCCATATGCGGCGACCTGACCAGCGCCTTCGACTTCTCCCGCAAGGACACCGCGCGGGTCGTGCTGCCCTCCACGGCCGGTTACCGGCCCAAGGACCACGACCGCCACCCCGACTACGTGCCCAAGCCCCCCGCGGCCGGCGCCCTGCCCAGGCAGGAGCGGGGCAGCCGGCCCACCCGCCCGCTGAAGTACGCCCCCGTGGTGGACGGTTCGGCGGACACCACGGCCGGCAAGTTCACGCTCACGTTCGCCTCGGGGGCGCACGCGGGCGCGGTCTTCCTCGTCACGTCCGACCGCCGTACCGACGGCCCCTGGACGTACACCACGGAGGCCGGCAAGACGCTCTCGGACACCTGGAACTCGGCGTACTCCGGCGGCGACTACGACCTCGCCGTGCACGGCCCCAACGGCTTCCTGCGCGTCTTCAAGGGCCGTAACAAGGTCGCCGGTCCCGAGGTCACCGCCCGGTACCACGGCGACGACGTCGAACTCACCTTCACCAACAAGGGCTCCGGCACGGCGAAGCTGAAGCTGGCCAACGGCTACGGCGGCGGCCCGGTGACGGTGACGGTCCGCCCCGGGGCGACCGTGCGGCGCACCGTCGGGCTCGCGGCCAGCAAGCGCTGGTACGACCTGACGGTGACCTCGGACTCCGACCCGGCCTTCCTGCGCGGCTTCGCCGGGCATGTGGAGAACGGGCGGCCCGGCGTCAGCGACCCGGCGATCGTCACGGGGTGAACGGGCGATGAACACCGCTCCGTGCGGACTGGTCAGGTACCGGTCACATCAGGGTAGTGTGCCCCGGTGACCACGCAATCGAACACTCCTGCAGGCTGGTACCCGGATCCGCACGGAGCGGCGCAGACGCTCCGCTACTGGGACGGCGCGCAGTGGACCGAGCACACCAACCCGGCCCAGCAGGGCGCCGGGCAGGTCCCGCCGCAGCAGGCCGCCTTCCCGCAGCAGCAGACCGGCGACGCCAAGGTGCGGCGTCAGGTGCAGCAGCAGGCCGGTGTCGCGGCCGGCGGCCCCGGCGGCGGCACCCTCTTCACCGAGCCCGTCCTGGTCGTGAACCAGAAGGCCAAGCTGATCGAGCTGACCAACGAGTACAAGGTCATGGATCAGAACGGCCGGGAGATCGGCTCGGTCACCCAGGTCGGTCAGGGCGTGCTGCGCAAGATCCTGCGCTTCGTCTCCAGCCTGGACCAGTTCCTCACCCACAAGCTGGAGATCCGCGATGCCTTCGGCCAGCCGCAGCTGCTGCTGACCCGGCCCGCGAAGATCTTCAAGTCGCGGGTGATCGTGACCCGCCCGGACGGTTCGCCGGTCGGCGAGATCGTCCAGAAGAACATGATCGGGAAGATCAACTTCGCGATGGTGGCGAACGGCCAGCAGGTCGGCGCGATCAAGGCGGAGAACTGGCGCGCGTGGAACTTCGCGATCGTCGACCACGCCGACAACGAGGTCGCCCGGATCACCAAGACCTGGGAAGGCCTCGCCAAGACGCTGTTCACGACCGCGGACAACTACGTCCTGCAGATCCACTACCAGCTGCCCGAACCCCTGCTGAGCCTCGTGGTGGCCACGGCGCTGACGGTGGACACCGCGCTCAAGCAGGACGCGCGCGGCTGGGGCTGACCGGCACGCCCGGACAGCAGGAGGCGGCACGGCGGCGGCCGGGTGGTCACAGTGCCGTGAGATGTCCCGGCTGGTCCGGCTGCCGGGGCAGGAGTACCGGTTCCGCGGTCGCCGTACCCGGCTCCAGGGCCAGCACGGCCGCCACCGGATGCTCGTCGTCCGCCTCGTGGCCGCCGGGTTCGGGGACCACCCGGGTGAGCAGCACCACGCCCCACCCGGCCAGCCCCGCGCCGGCCAGGGCCAGCAGCACCCCGGTGGCACCGCCCTGGAGGCCCTGCCCCAGCAGGCTGAGGCCGATCACCGCGGCGGCCACCGGGTTGGCGAGGGTGACCACGGCCAGCGGGGCACCGAGGCCGCCGCGATAGGCCGTCTGGGACAGCAGCAGTCCGCCGACGGCGAACGCGGCGACGAGCACGGCGACCACGATCACCTCGGTGCTCAGCACCGGGACCGAGCGGTCCGTCGCCGCGACGGTCACCGTCTGGGTGAGCGCGGAGGCGACCCCGGAGGCGAAGCCGGACGCGGTGGCGTGCCTGAGGCCCGGCCGGGCGCCGGGCCAGGACAGCAGACCGATCGCCGTGGCCGTCGTACCCGCGACCACCAGGGCCTCGGTCAGCGACAGCACCCGGGCGGGCGCCGGACCGGAGGCGGTGACCAGCAGCGCGGCGAGCCCGAGCAGCGTGAGCGCCGTACCGCGCCACTCCACCGCGCTGACCCGCCGCCCGGCCGCCCGTGCGCCCAGCGGCACGGCGGCGACCAGGGTGAGCGCGCCCAGCGGCTGTACGACGGTCAGCGGGCCGTACTTGAGGGCGACGACGTGCAGAAGCGCGGCGGCGGCGTTCAGCCCGACCGCCGACCACCAGGCGCCGGTGCCCAGCAGCCGCAGCAGGCCGGTGCCGGCGCTGCGCGAGGCGAGGCGTTCCTGGGCGACGGCGGCCAGGGCGTAGGCGACGGCCGACACCAGCGACAGGCCGAGGGCGGCCAGGGCGGCGGCGCTCATCGGCCCGCTCCCGCCAGGACGGCCTCGCGCGGACTCAGCAGGCCGGTACCGCGCCCCGCCGTACTGGCCGTGCCCCGCGGCGGAGGGACGACCGCGAGCGCGAGGCCGAGCATGGCCGTGGCGACGATCGCGTCGAGCCAGTAGTGGTTCGCCGTGCCCACGATCACCAGCAGGGTGATCAGCGGATGCAGCAGCCACAGCCCGCGCCACCGGGAGCGGGTGGCGGCCATCAGGCCGGTCGCCACCATCAGCGCCCAGCCGAAGTGCAGCGAGGGCATCGCCGCGAACTGGTTGGAGAGGTGGTCGCTGGAGGGCGGGCCGTACACGGACGGGCCGTAGACCCGGGCGGTGTCGACCAGGCCCGTCCCGGTGAGCATGCGCGGCGGGGCCAGCGGGAACGTGAACGGCAGGACGAGGGCGGCCGTGGTGAGGACCGCGAGGACCCGGCGGGCCCAGACGTAGTGCGCGGGCCGCCGCAGATACAGCCAGACCAGGAAAGCGAGCGTGGCCGGGAAGTGGACGGTCGCGTAGTAGGTGTTCGCCAGGTGGACGAGGGTGTCGCCGTGCAGCAGTGCGGACTGCACGGCGGTCTCGTCGGGGAGCTGTGCGCTGCGCTCCAGGTGCCAGACGTGCCGGGCGTTGCGGAAGGCGTCCGCGGTGTGGCCGGTGGCCAGCTGGCGGCCGAGTTTGTAGACCAGGAAGAGCCCGGCGACCAGCAGGAACTCACGTATCAGAGACGGACGGGCCGGAGTCTCCGGTTCCGCGTCCGCCTCCGCAGGCTCGGTTCGGGCATTCATCCCCCGGCCCCTTCGCTGACGGTGGTGCGTGTCGTGGTGCGGACGAGCCCCGGTCCGCACCGGAACTCATCGATACGTTGCCGTACCGATACGCCAGTGTACCGATACGTCCGAGTACCGGTACACTGGCGTATCGATTGATGTGCGCCACACTGGGAACAGGCACGGGCACCAGCCACCGCACAGGCACGGGACACAGGCACGAGTGAGGGGAAGAACCGCATGACGTCGCAGGCCGCGGACGCACCGGACACGGTCGTCGCCTCGCGCCGCTCCAAGATCACGCCGGAGCGTGAGCGGGAGTTCTTCGACGCCGTGCTGGAACAGATCCGCGAGTGCGGCTACGACTCCGTCACCATGGAGGGCATCGCCGCCAGCACCCGGTGCAGCAAGTCCACGCTCTACCGGCAGTGGAAGACCAAACCGCAGTTCGTCGCGGCTGCGCTGCGCGCCAACCGCCAGGTGCGGTTCGCCGGCATCGACACCGGATCGCTCGCCGAAGACCTGCGCCAGGCCGCGCGGGCCGCGGGCGGCTGGTCCAGCAAGGACGCCCGGCTGCTCCAGGCGCTGGGGCACGCGGTGACGGCGGACCAGGAGCTGGCGCAGGCGCTGCGCGAGGCGCTGGTGGCCCCGGAGATCGCCGCGCTGGAGGAGATCCTGGCCCGGGGCGTGGCCCGGGGCGAGGTCCGGGCGGACCACCCGGCGCTGGAGTACATCCCGGCCATGATGTTCGGCGTCCTGCGCGTGCGCCCGGTCCTCGACGGCCACTACGCCGACTCCGACTACCTCGTCCGCTTCGTGGAGGCCGCCGTGCTGCCCTCGCTCGGACTGACATGAGACCCAGGCCGCCGTTCACGGGATGACTGGACGGTGACCTGCCCGCGCCGCACCGTGGGGACGGGGGCGGCGCGCACCCCCGGCCGGGTGGGGTTCCTCTTGAGCGGAGGGGAATCCCACCCGGCCGATCCGTCTCTCAGACGTCCTGGCCGCTCCCGCCGCCGGACGAGACCTTGATCCCCTGGAGGATCTCGTCGATCACGGACAGCTTCTGCCCGACGTCCACGCCGAAGCGGACCACCACGATCCGCCGGGCGTCGTCGGGGGAGGGGAAGGCGACCGACTCGACATAGCCGTCGGAACCCTTGCTCGTGACCGCCTTCCAGCGCACCAGATAGCCCTTCTGCCCGGCCACCGTCACCGCCTCGGAGGCCAGCACCTCGTGCGAGGTGATGCTGCCGTAGGTGGTGCCGCCGTACGACTGCTTGGCGTTGGCGGCGATGTCCGCCTTCGCGACCTCCTCGGCCGTGTCGTCCTCGATGCCCAGCGCCACCGCCGGAGCCGTGTAGGCGCCGCCCGCGGTGCACGTCTGGGCCGAGTTGCCCGGGCACTTGTAGGCGTCGTCGGAGATCACCTGCGCCCCGAGGCTGATCGTCTGTCCGGTCCAGCCCTTCGGCACCGGCAGGCTGATGCCGTTGACCGGGTCCGTCACCGAGCCGCCGCCCTTGACCTTCGGCGCCTCCGACTGACCCGGGGACGGCGAGGCCCCACCGGACCCGCCCGAGCCACCGGAACCGCCGCTCCCGCCCGAGCCGCCGCCGGGGCCGCCGAACGGCCCGCTCTGGCCGCCGTCCTGCCCCTGCTGCGACCCGGCGCGGTCGCCGCCGCCACCGCCGTCCTTGGTGAGGGCGTACACGCCGACCCCGATGCTCGCCAGTACCGCGGCCGTGACCGCGACGGCTATGCCCGTGCGCAGCCGGCGCCGGGAGGGGGCGGGCGGCGGGGCGGGATACGCCGGATGTCCCGGCTGTGCCGGATAGCCCTGCTGCGCCGGATAGCCCTGGCGGTCCGGATACCCCGGGTGGGCGCCGAACCCGGCGGGAGCCGGGGGAGCCGGACCGGCCGGGTGCGCCGGGTGGGGCGGCCCGGCCGGCTGCGGTCCGCCGTCCGCCGCCGGCCGGGCCGGGGGACCCCACGCGGCGGCCGTGCCGGCGGGGCGGGTCTGGTCCGTCCAGGCCTTGCCGTCCCACCAGCGCTCGGTGGGCGGACCGTCGTTCGTCTGCCCGGGGTCGGGGTACCACCCGGGAGGAGTCACCTGCGTCATGCCCCCACCGTATGAGGCGACCGTGAAAGCGGGATGAGAGGATCCGCCGCCAAGAGGGCAAACGGGAATATTTTGCCCCGGATTTCTCGGTGACGCCCTCCGGCAGGCGTCGTTGACACCGCGTCCACTGGTCGCGCGGGCGGTCGCGTCGCCCGCCCGCCCCCTGTTTCACCCGGCCGGGCAACAGCTGCCGCGAGCGGCCACCGGAGGCCCCGCCCGACGGCTACGCTCGGGTTCTGTACGTCATTCGGGCGACCTGGGGAGGTAACGGAATGACGGAGGGACGGCCGTCGGCGGCCGGCTCGGCTCCCCTGTGGGAGCGGGACGCCGAGCTCGCCACCGTCGCGCAGGCACTCGACGTCCTGTGCGCGGACCAGTCGTCCGGGGGCAGTCTGCTGGTCATCCGGGGTGAGGCGGGGCTCGGCAAGACCGCGCTGCTGGCCGAGACCCGGCGCATCGCCGAACGCCGCGGCTGCGCCGTCTGGTCCGCACGCGGCGCCGAGACGCTGAGATCCGTCCCGTTCCACGTCGTACGGCAGCTGCTCCAGCCGGCGCTGCTGTCCTTACTGCCCGAGGAGGCCCGCGAGTACCTCGGCGACTGGTACGCCATCGCCGGTCCCGCGCTCGGCATAGCGGAACCGCGAGCCGACAACGCCGACCCGCAGTACGTCTGCGACGGACTCGTGGCCGCGGTGCGCCGGCTCTCCCGCCGCCAGTGGCCGCTGGTCCTGCTCGTCGACGACGCGCACTGGGCCGACCAGGAGACCCTGCGCTGGCTCGCCGCCTTCGCCGAACGCCTGGACGACCTGTCCGTCCTCGTCGTGGTCGCCCGCCGGCCCGGCGAGGTCAGCGGGGACAGCGCCCGCCTGCTCGACGCGGTGGCCGCCGCGGGCCGCCCCGTCCACAACCTCAACGCCCTCACCCCGGACGCCACCGCCGGACTCACCCGCGCCACCGTCGGCCGGCACGCCGACGACGCGTTCTGCCGCGAGGTCTGGGCCGTCACCGGCGGCAACCCCTACGACACCGTCGAACTCCTCGCCAAGGTGCAGGACAGCGAACTCCAGCCGGTGGAGGCGCAGGCCGGAGAGCTGCGCGCCCTCAACCGCGCCGCCCGCGGCGGCGGACTGGTCGACCGGCTCAAGGGCCTCGGCCTGGAGGCCACCCGGTTCGCCTGGGCCGCCGCCATCCTCGGCACCGGCATCACCGTCGACATGGTCGCCCAACTCGCCACCATGAACGACGAACTGGCCCGGACGTGCGCGGCACTCCTGTGCGACGCCCGCATCCTCACCGAACCCGAGCCGCCCGCCGGCACCGAACGGACCGACGGCGAGCTGGAGTTCGTCCACCCCCTCATCGCCACCGCCGTCTACAACTCCATCCCGCCCGGCGTGCGCACCGCCATGCACGGCGTCGCCGCGCAGATGATCACCGAGCGTGGACGCGGCGCCGCCGAGGCCGCCCGGCACCTGCTGAAGGTGCACCCGGACGACGACGAGGAACTGGTCGAGCAGCTGCGCGAGGCCGCCCGCGAACACCTCGCCGTCGGCGCGCCCGACGCGGCCCGCCGCTGCCTGGAACGCGCGCTGGCGGAGCCGCCCCTCCCCGAGGTGCACGCGCACGTCCTCTACGAACTGGGCTGCGCCACGCTGCTGACCAACCCCGCGGTCACCATCGACCATCTGCAGAGCGCCCTCGGCATGCCCGGCCTCGACGGCGACGACCGGGTCGACGCCGTCGTGCGCCTCTCCCAGGCGCTGCTCCACAACGACCAGCTGGAAGAGGCCGTCCGCACGGTCGAGGCAGAGGTCGCCCGGCACGAGGCGGGCCCCGTCCGGATGCGGCTGCAGGCCTTCCAGTTCATGTGGGAGGGCATCCACGGCGAGACCGTCTCCCCGGCCCGCTCCCGGCGCCTGGCCGAGCTGGCGAGCACCTGTGCCGGCCGCGACAACGCCGAACGCGCCCTGCTGATCCTGCGCGGCTTCGACGCGATGACCCACGGCGAGAGCGCCGAGGAGGTCATCGACCTGTGCGACCGCGCCCTCGTCAACGGCCGCCTCGCGCCCGGCCTCGGCTGGACCGACCCCGAGTGGGGCATGGAACTGCTGATGATGCTCGGCAGCGCCTACACGTACGCCGACCGGCTCGACCGCGCCGAGAGCCTGTTCGCCGAAGCCCGGCGCGTCTACACCACGGCCGGCTGGCACGGCGGCCACCTCTCCCTGGCCAACGCCTTCCTCGGGCTCGCCTACCGCCGACAGGGCCGGCTGCGCGACGCCGAGTCCACCCTGCGCGAGGCCCTGGTCCTCGCCGAACGCGTCGGCCGCCGCCTGCCGCTGTACTGGTCGGCCACCTGCGGGCTGGTCGACACCCTGCTGGCCCGGGGCCGGGTCGAGGAGGCCTGGTCGGTCGCCGAGCGGTACGGCTTCGCGCCGCCGTACCCGTCCACCATCGTGCTGCCCGACATCCGCTCCGTGCGCGGCCGGCTGCTGCTCGCCGTCGGACGCACCGAGGACGGCATCAACGAACTGGAGGCCGCCGAGAAGACCGCCGCCTCCCGTGGCGGCCACAACCCGGTCCTCGCGCCCTGGTCCATCGACCTCGCCAAGGCGCTCGCCGGGCAGGACCCGGACCGCGCCGCCCAGCTCGCGGCCGACGCCCGCCGGCAGGCCGAGCGGTTCGGCACGGACACCGCCATCGGCGAGGCCCTGCGGTGCGCCGCCGCCCTGGCGACGGGACAGCGGGCGGTCCAGCTCGCCGCCCGGGCCGTCACCTACCTCGAGGCCTCACCCTGCCAGTACGAGCACGCGGCGGCCCGCGTCGAGTACGGCATCGCCGCCCGCTCGGTCGCGGAACTCAACCGGGGCCTGGACCTGGCGCGGGCGTGCGGCGCGGAGGGGCTCGTGGCCCAGGCACGGGAGGTGCTGGAGACGGGGCGGGGGCTGCACTGAGACGTGCCGGAGGCGAGGCGGGGGCCGCGGTGAGCCGGGTCTCACCCGGTCTCACATGCCCGGCACTGGCCGGCCGAGCCGGCCTTGACGATCCGGGCCGGCGGATTCCCCGCAGCACCGGCAGCAGGGCGCGCGTCAGCACCACCGGCGCGAGGCAGTTCACGGCGAGCCGCAGCTCGTGCCCGCCGGGGCTCGGTTCGCCCCCGGAGCCGGGTGTTCCGCCGCCGACGCCCGCGTCGATCAGCACGTCGAGGTCAGGATGCGCCTCGGCCACCCGCGCGCCCGGCTCCCGCACCTCGGCCAGCGGGGCACCAGGACGAGGTGACCGGAGCGGACCGGCTCGAAGGCGACGTACCGGCCGAGCCCGGAGGTGGCGCCGGTGAACAGAACAGTGGACATACCGCCGGCCCAGGCACGCCCGAGCGCCGGGAAGGAGCCGCTGCCGGGAGTACGACCGGCAGGGTCACCCGCCCCTCAGCCTGCCTCCTCCTCGGCGAGGACCCGCTGGGCCGTCGCGAACGCCGAGTTGGCGGCCGGCACCCCGCAGTACACGGCGGTCTGCAGCAGCACCGCGCCGATCTCCTCGGGCGTCAGCCCGTTGCGCCGCGCCGCCCGGACGTGCATCGCCAGCTCGTCGTGGTGGCCGTGCGCGACCAGCGCGGTCAGCGTGATCATGCTGCGCTCGCGGCGGGACAGCGTCGGGTCGGTCCAGATCTCCCCCCAGGCGTAGCGGGAGATGAAGTCCTGGAAGCGGGCCGTGAACGGGGTCTGCCGGGCCTGCGCGCGGTCCACATGGGCGTCGCCCAGCACCTCCCGGCGCACCGCCGTGCCGCTCGCCGGCGGCCCGTCGAGGTGGGTGCGCAGCGCGGTCAGCATGGCCCGCGGGCACTGTGCCGGCGCCAGATGGGAGGCCCCGGGCAGCTCCACCAGCGTCGCCCCCGGCACCGCGTCGGCGATCTCCCGCAGATGGGCGGGCGGGGTCGCGGGATCCTGCCGGCCCGCCACCAGGAGCGTGGGTACGGTGATGCCGCCGAGCCGGTCGCGCAGGTCGAACGCGGCGAGCGCGTCGCAGCAGGCGGCGTACGCCTCCGGATCGGCCTCCCGGTGGTCGCGGACCAGCCCCGGCACACTGAACCCGGGCGTGAACCAGCGCGCGTCGGCGCTCTGCGCCAGCCGGTCCAGGCCCTCGCGGCGCACCCGCTCCGCCCGCTCCCGCCAGGGTGCCTCCCCGCCGAAGTGGGCGGAGGAGCACAGCACCGCCAGCGAGGACAGCCGCTCGGGGTGGTGGACGGCCAGGTGCAGGCCGACGGCGCCGCCCAGGGACACGCCCGCGTACGCGAACCGGTCGATGCCCAGGGCGTCGGCCAGCTCCAGCACCAGCGCGGCGAGGTCACCGACGGTCGCGTCCGGCCCGATCAGGTCCGCCGCCGAGCCCCCGTGTCCGGGCAGGTCCCAGCGGACCACCCGGTGCGCGGCGGCCAGTTCGGGCGCGACCTGGTCCCACAGGGCGAGGGAGGTGCCGAGCGAGGGACCGAGCAGCAGCGGGGGAGCGGAAGCCGGGCCTTCTTCCAGGTGGTTGAGGAGTTTCACGGTCAAGGTCGCTCCAGGGCGCGGTCGGTGAGGGAGCCGGCGAAGCCGGTGTAGTGGGCGGGGTCGCCGAGGTCACCGAGGTCGACGTCTTTCAATTCGGCCACCTCTGCCAGAAGTTCGGGCAGCGGGCGGTCCTCCTCATGGGCACGGCGGGCCAGTTCGGTCAGCAGCTCCTTGGCGCGCGCACGGCCGAGCACGGGTGCGAGGGCGGCGGACAGCCGCTCGGAGACGATCAGACCCCGGGTGATGCCGAGGTTCCGGCGCATCGCGGCCGGGTGCACGCGCAGTCCCTGGGCCAGCTCCGCCGCGTGGGAGGCGGCGCCGCCCACCAGCCGCAGCAGGTCGCGCAGCGGCTCCCACTCGGCGTGCCAGGCGCCGGCCGGCCGCTCGTCCTCGGCGGCGAGGCAGCCGTACAGCGTGGCCGCGAGCTGCGGGGCGCGCCGGGCGGCGGCTGCCAGGAGTGTGGCGCGCACCGGGTTCGCCTTGTGCGGCATGGCCGACGAGCCGCCGCCGCTGCCCTCGCTCACCTCGCCGATCTCGGTGCGCGACAGCGTCAGGACGTCCACGGCGAGCTTGCCCAGCGCCCCCGCCGTGAACGCCAGGCACCCCGCCAGGTCCGCGACCGGAGTGCGCAGGGTGTGCCAGGGCAACACCGGTGCGGCGAGGCCGGCTTCCCGGGCGTACGCCCGGGTCAGGGCGGTCACGTCCTGCGTGCCGTACGCCCGGAAGGCCGCCAGCGTCCCCGCGGCGCCGCCGAGTTGGGCGGGGAGCGCGTCCTTGACCTGGGTGACGCGGTCGCGCGCGTCCAGGACCAGCGAGCGCCAGCCGGCCGCCTTCAGCCCGAACGTCGTCGGTACGGCGTGCTGGGTGAGCGTCCGTCCCGGCAGCACCGTGTCCCGGTGCGCGGCGGCGAGGGGGGCCAGTGCCCGTTCGGTGCGGCCGAGGTCGGCCAGGACCGGGCCGAGGGTGCGCACGGCGACCAGCATCGTCGCCGTGTCCATGATGTCCTGGCTGGTGGCGCCCCGGTGGACGTAGGGGCCGTACTCCTCGCCGACCGCCGCGGTCAGGTCGGCGACCAGCGGGATGACCGGGTTGCCGCCGGCCGCGGTCCGCGCCGCCAGGGAGCGGATGCCGAACCGGTCCGGGACGGCCGCCTCGGTCACCGCCGCCGCGGCCGCGGCCGGGGCGAGGCCCAGCGCGGCCTGCGCCCGGGTCAGCGCGGCCTCCGCGTCGAGCAGGGCCCGCAGATACGCGTGGTCGCTCGTCTCGGACGCGGCGCCCGACAGGCCCCACTCCGGGGCGAGCAGGCCGGTGTCGGCGTAGGGAGGGGACGCAGATGTCACTCGAACTCCAGGAAGACCGTCTCGCCTTCGCCCTGAAGGCGGATGTCGAAACGGTAGGTGCCGCCCGCCTCCTCGCTCGCGATCAGCGTGTCGCGCCGGTCGCCCACCCGGGTGAGCAGCGGGTCGGCGGCCAGCGCGGCCTCGTCGCCCGGCAGGTAGATCCGGGTGAACAGGTGCACGAGCAGTCCGCGCGCGAAGACGCAGACGCTGAGGTACGGCGCGTTCCGCCCGCGTCCGCCGGGCCGGAGCGTACGGGCGTACCAGTGGCCGTTCGCGTCGGTCTGGACGCGGCCCCAGCCGGTGAACTCCACGCCGTTGCGGCCCAGATGACCACCGGTGGCCGGGTCACGCCGCTGGGAGCCGTCCACGTGGGGGACGGTGCCGTCGGGGCGGGGGCCCCACAGCTCGATCAGCGCGTCGGGCAGCGGGTCGCCCTCGCCGTCGAGGACGTACCCGTGCACGGTGACCGTGTCCGGGTGGCCGAGCGGCGCGATCTCCTCTCCGCCACGGAACGGCAGCGCGTAGCCGTAGAACGGGCCGACGGTGTGGGACGGGGTGGGCAGCACCTGCTCCGGGCGGCTCGGGTCGATGATCGTCATGGCGGGTCAGCGTCCTTCTTCCGTCCAGGTGGCGGCCGGGCCGTCCAGCACGATGTCCCAGTGGTAGCCGAGGGAGAACTCCGGCACCGACAGGCTGTGGTCGTAGGTGGCGACCAGTCGCTGCCGGGCCGCGTCGTCGGTCACGGACTGCAGGATCGGGTCGTACGGGAAGAGCGGGTCGTTCGGGAAGTACATCTGCGTCACCAGCCGCTGGGTGAACGCCGTGCCGAACACCGAGAAGTGGATGTGGGCCGGGCGCCAGGCACCCACGTGGTTGCGCCACGGGTACGGGCCCGGCTGGATGGTGGTGAAGTGGTAGCGGCCCTCGGCGTCGGTGAGGGTGCGGCCGACGCCGGTGAAGTTCGGGTCCAGTGGGGCGTCGTGCTGCTCACGCCGGTGGGCGTAGCGGCCGGCCGAGTTGGCCTGCCAGATCTCGACCAGCTGGCCGCGGACCGGGCGCCCGTGCCGGTCCAGCAGCCGCCCGGAGACGGTGATCCGCTCGCCGACGGGCTCGCCGGTGTGCTGCCGGGTGAGGTCGTTGTCGATCTCGGTGAGGTCGCGCTCACCGAACGCGGGGGAGTGCAGTTCCACCAGTTCGGGGTCCTGGCCGGTGTCGATCGCCACCAGGGGCTGCTTCGGGTGGCGCAGCACGGAGGAACGGTACGGCGCGTAGTCGCGGCGCGGGTGGTGTTCGACGGGGGCGCCGTCGGCGACACGCTTGTCGTAGGCGGCGTGCGCGGCGGCGATTTCCTGGTCGATGTCGGCTTGGGTGAGAGGCATGGGAAACCTGACGCTTCCTTGGCGCTCGAGGAGGAAGTCTTCAGTGTTCGAGGACGAGGGGAGGGCGGGGCCCTGCCGTTCGAGGACGGAGGCGGGGAGCCCTACCGTTCGAGGACGAGGGCGAGGCCCTGGCCCACGCCGATGCAGAGGGTGGCCACGCCGGTGCCGGAGCCCCGGCGGGCGAGCTGGTGGGCGACGGTCCCGGCGAGCCGGGCACCGGAGGCGCCGAGCGGATGCCCCAGCGCGACGGCCCCGCCCTGCGGGTTGAGGACCGCCGGGTCGAACTCGGGCCATTCGGCGAGGCAGCCGAGCACCTGGGCGGCGAAGGCCTCGTTCAGCTCCAGCACGGACAGCTCGTCGAAGGACGCGCCCGCCTTGGCGAGCGCCCGGTTGACGGCCTCTACGGGGGCCAGTCCGAAGTAGTGAGGGTCGGTCGCGGAGACACCGGTCGCGGCGATCCGGGCCAGCGGTTCACGGCCGGTGGCCCGCAGGCCCTCCTCGTCGGTGAGGAGGAGGGCTGCCGCGCCGTCGTTCAGGGGAGACGCGTTGCCGGCGGTCACCGTGCCCCCCTCGGCGCGGAACGACGGCTTGAGCTTCGCCATCGCGGCGAGGGAGGCGTCCGGCCGTACGCACTCGTCGGCGCCGAAGAGGACCGGCTCGCCCTTGCGCTGCGGGACCGGTACGGGCGTCAACTCGGCGTCGAACAGGCCCTGTTCGCGCGCGGCGGCGGCCTTGCGGTGGGAGGCGAGAGCGAACTCGTCCTGCTGCTCACGGGTGATCTCGTGCTTGTCGGCGATCAGCTCGGCACTCTCGCCCAGCGGGACGGTCCACTGCGGGTCCATCCTGGGGTTGACCATGCGCCAGCCGAGCGTGGTCGAGTACAGCTCGGTGTGGGCGGCCGGGAACGGCTTGTCGGACTTGGGCAGGACATACGGCGCCCGGGTCATGGACTCCACCCCGCCGGCGACGGCGATGGAGGCGTCGCCGACCGCGATGGCGCGGGCCGCCTGGACGACCGCTTCCAGGCCGGAGGCGCACAGCCGGTTGACGGTGACGCCCGGCACGGAGGTGGGCAGTCCGGCGAGCAGGGCTGCCATGCGGGCGACGTTGCGGTTCTCCTCGCCGGCGCCGTTGGCGTTGCCGAAGTAGACGTCCTGGATCCGGGCGGGGTCCAGCTCCGGGGTGCGGGCGAGGAGTTCGCGGAGGGTGTGGGCGGCCAGGTCGTCGGGGCGGATGGGGGACAGACCGCCGTTGTAGCGGCCGATCGGGGTCCGGACGGCGTCCACGATGTACACGGGGTTCTGGGTGAAAGCCGAGTTCACAGCAGATCCTCCGCGACGCTCAGTTCCGCGTCGGTCTTGGCGACGACCTCGTCGACGCTCACGCCCGGCGCGGTCTCCACCAGCGTGAGTCCCTGGTCCGTGACGTCCAGGACGGCCAGATCGGTGATGACCCGGTTCACACACGCCCGGCCCGTGAGCGGCAGCGTGCACTCCTTGAGGATCTTCGCCGAGCCGTCCTTCGTGGTGTGCGTCATCACCACGATCACCTGACGGGCGCCGTGCACCAGGTCCATCGCGCCGCCGATCCCGGTGACCAGCTTCCCCGGCACCGCCCAGTTGGCCAGGTCACCGCCGGCGGACACCTGCATCGCGCCGAGCACGGCCACGTCGATGTGCCCGCCCCGGATCATCGCGAACGACAGCGCCGAGTCGAAGAAGGACGCTCCGGGCAGGACGGTCACCGTCTCCTTGCCCGCGTTGATCAGGTCCGGGTCGACCTGGTCCTCGGTGGGATACGGGCCCGTCCCCAGGATGCCGTTCTCCGACTCCAGCACCACCTCGACCCCCTCCGGGAGGTGGTTGGGGATCAGCGTCGGCAGGCCGATGCCCAGGTTGACGTACTGCCCGTCCCGCAGCTCACGGGCCGCGCGGGCGGCCATCTCCTCGCGTGTCCAGGCCATCAGCCGCTCACCGTCCCTCGTGCCGCGGACGCGGAAACCGTGCCCTGCCGGTTCCGTCGTGCCGCGGGCGGCGAAACCGTGCGCTGCTCGATCCGCTTGTCCGCCGCCTGCTCCGGGGTGAGCGCCACGACTCGCTGCACGAAGACGCCCGGCAGGTGCACCGCGTCCGGATCGATCGCACCCGGCTCCACCAGCTCCTCCACCTCGGCGATCGTGACCCGGCCGGCCGTCGCCGCCAGCGGGTTGAAGTTCCGGGCGGACCGGTTGAACACCAGATTCCCGTGCCGGTCCCCCTTCGCCGCCCTGACCAGCGCGAAGTCGGTGCGGATGCCCCGCTCCAGCACGTACTCCACGCCGTCGAACTCCCGCACCTCCTTCGGCGGCGAGGCCAGCGTCACCCCGCCGGAGCCGTCGTAGCGCCAGGGCAGTCCGCCCTCGGCGACCTGGGTGCCGACCCCGGCCGGGGTGTAGAAGGCGGGGATGCCGGCGCCGCCCGCGCGCAGCCGCTCGGCCAGCGTGCCCTGAGGGATCAGCTCCACCTCCAGCTCACCGGCCAGGTACTGACGGGCGAACTCCTTGTTGGCGCCGATGTAGGAGCCGGTCACCCGGGCGATCCGCCCCGCCGCCAGCAGCACCGCCAGCCCGGACTCCATCGCCCCGCAGTTGTTCGACACCACGCTCAGCCCGCCGACCCCGCGCTCGTACAGCGCCTGGATCAGCACGTTCGGCACACCGCTGAGCCCGAACCCGCCGACGGCGAGCGACGCGCCGTCCGGCACATCGGCCACCGCCTCCACGGCCGTGGCGACCACCTTGTCCATCCGTGAAGCTCCGTCTCTCCCGGTTCATCAGGAGCTGATAGTCAGGGCACTGACCATTTCAGCCGAGGTGCTGCTCACGCTGCCACCGGAGACTGTGGCCGTCAAGAGCTGGAATCCGTACGACCGTCGGGGCGAGACATGGGGGTCCGGCGCCAGGTATCGTTCAGTGCACCAACGAATCGACCAGGGGAGCGCACATGGCCGCGGTGGACCTCGCCACCCATCCCGGGCACCTGGCCCGGCGGCTCCAGCAGGCGCACTACCTGCTGTGGAACACGATGGTCTCCGAGGAGATCACCTCCCCGCAGTTCGCGGTCATGAACGCCCTCGTCGCCGAGCCCGGGCTCGACCAGCGGACCGTGGGGGAGCGGGTGGGCCTGGACCGCTCCACCATCGCCGAGGTCATCAGCCGGCTCGACCGCCGCGGGCTGCTGCACAAGGTGCGCGACCCCCAGGACGGCCGGCGCTTCCTGCTCCGCCTCACCGACGAGGGCCTGCGCACCCACCGCAAACTGACCGTGCGCACCGCCCGCATGAACCAGGTCTTCCTCGCTCCGCTGTCCGCCGGGGAACAGACCGTGTTCTTCGACCTGATCCGCCGGGTCGCGGACGCGGCCGAGGAACTGCGCAACCCGGCCGAGCCGCTGGCCGCGCAGAACTGACGGCGCCGGTACCGGCCCTGCCGGTACGCCTCTTGAGGCACCGGTCGCCTCACGAGGCCGGCACGAACACCACCCGCACCCTGCCCCGCCGCGAAGTCCAGCTCGCCGCCGTCCGCCGCCGTGAACTCCGTACCGTCCGCAGCGGTCGGCCGTGACCAGAAGCCGTCGAAGGGCCGGCCGTCCCGCAGCACCTCCGCCCGCCCGGAGCCGGTCGTCTCGGTGTACGGCGTGGGATTGCCGAGCACGTCGTGGTAGCGGGAGGTGCGGACCTTCACGTGCTGCACGACCACCGTCGGCGGTGCCAGCCGGCCGCCGTCGGTTGTCTGCAGTTCCAGGTCGGACTCGCGGGCGCTGCGCACCGGTCCCACGGTCTGCGGCAGCCGTGTCGCGTACACCGCCAGCAGCCGGCTCAGGCCGCCCCCCACCTGCTCCACGTACACCACGTCCGCCGCGCCGAGCCCGGTCTGCGGGTGGGCCGCGCGGACATTGTCGATCTTCACGGCGAGCGGTGAGCCGGCCACGGCCGAACGGCTCGGTGCCGGTGTCGGGGTCTGCCGCGGGGCGCGGTCGCCGTCGCCCTGGCCGGTGCAGCCCGTCGCGAGGGCGGCCGTCAGCGCGCCGGCCAGCAGTGTCGCCGTCAGTGCGGCGCGCCGCGTGCGCGCCCTGTGTCTCATGCCCACCGTCGCCCCCCGTCCGTGTGGTCCGATTGCGCGCTCATCCGGTCATCACCGGCCATACCGGGTCACGTCGGGTTCGGCGGCGGTGGGCGGGGGGTACCCGGGTGCCATCGCAGACACGGGACGCAGCCGTACGCGACCAAGGGAGCACCACCCCATGAAGGCAGTCATCTGGCACGGCAAGCGGGACGTCCGGGTCGAGGACGCGCCCGACCCGAGGATCGAGGAGCCCACGGACGCCGTCATCCGCGTCACGTCCACCGGGCTGTGCGGCTCCGACCTGCACCTGTATGAAGTGCTCACCCCGTTCATGGCCCCGGGCGACATCCTCGGCCACGAACCCATGGGCATCGTGGAGGAGGTCGGCTCCGAGGTGTCCGGCCTGCGGCCCGGCGACCGGGTCGTGGTGCCGTTCCAGATCGCCTGCGGGCACTGCTTCATGTGCGACACCGGGCTGCCCACCCAGTGCGAGACCACGCAGGTCACCGGCGAGGGCATGGGAGCCGCCATCTTCGGCTACAGCCGCCTGTACGGCTCCGTCCCCGGCGGCCAGGCCGAGTACCTGCGCGTCCCGCAGGCGCAGTTCGGCCCGATCAAGGTGCCCGAGGGCCCGCCGGACGACCGGTTCGTCTACCTCTCCGACGTGCTGCCGACCGCCTGGCAGGCCGTCGAGTACGCGGCCGTCCCGCCCGGCGGCACCCTCGCGGTCCTCGGCCTCGGCCCGATCGGCGACATGGCCTGCCGGATCGCCAAGGCCCGGGGCGCGGAGCGGGTGTTCGGCGTGGATCTGGTGCCCGAACGACTCGCCCGCGTGCAGCGGCGCGGGGTGGAGACGTACGACCTCCGGGCCTTCGACAACGAGAAGTCGCTGGTCCACGCGATCCAGGACGAGACCGGCGGCCGGGGCCCGGACGCCGTGATCGACGCCGTCGGCACCGAGGCCCACGGCAGCGCCGCCGCCAAGCTCGCCCAGCAGGCCACCGCGCTCATGCCCCGCAAGATCAGCGCGCCGCTCGCCGAGCGTTTCAGCATCGACCGGCTGGGCGCCCTCCACATGGCGATCGACCTCGTCCGCCGCGGCGGCACGATCTCGCTCAGCGGTGTCTACGGCGGCATGGCCGACCCGATGCCGATGCTGACCCTCTTCGACAAGCAGATCCAGCTCCGCATGGGCCAGGCCAACGTCCGCCGCTGGACCGACCAGATCATGCCCTACCTGACGGACGAGGACCCGCTCGGCGTGGAGGACTTCGCCACCCACCGGCTGCCGCTGGCGGAGGCGCCGCACGCGTACGAGATGTTCCAGCGCAAGCAGGACGGTGCGGTGAAGGTCCTCATGCAGCCGTAGCCGTAGCCGTAGCCGTGGGCCTGGGCCTGGGTGTGGCCGCGGCCGTGGCCGTGGCTTGGCGCCCCGGTGGCCGGCTGGGCGCCCCGGTGCTCGTGCCCCGCCCTCCTCAGCCTCCGTCCTTCTCGCCGAGGATCTCCGCGAGGTCGTACCGCACCGGTTCCTCCAGCTGGGCGTACGTGCAGCTCTCCGGCGTACGGTCCGGACGCCAGCGGCGGAAGCGGGCCGTGTGCCGGAACCGCTGGCCGTTCTCCATGTGGTCGTACGCCACCTCGGCCACCCGCTCCGGCCGCAGCGGCACCCAGGACAGGTCCTTCTTGCCCGACCAGCGGCTCGGTGCGCCCGGCAGCCGGGCCGTCTCGTGCGCGGTCTCGTCCGCCCAGGCGGCCCATGGGTGCCCGGACACGTCGTCCATGCGCAGCGGCTCCAGCTCCTCGACCAGCTCGGCACGCTTCTTCATGGAGAACGCGGCCGACACGCCCACGTGCTGGAGGCGGCCCTGCTCGTCGTACAGCCCCAGCAGCAGCGAGCCCACCACCGGGCCGCTCTTGTGGAAGCGGTACCCGGCGACGACGACGTCCGCCGTGCGCTCGTGCTTGATCTTGAACATGGCCCGCTCGTCCTGGAGGTAGTGCGAGGTGAGCGGCTTGGCGACGACCCCGTCGAGACCGGCGCCCTCGAACTGCTCGAACCACTGCCGGGCCACCTCGATGTCAGTCGTCGACGGCGCCACGTGCAGCGGCGGGGTCGCCCCGGCCAGGGCCCGGTCCAGCAGGGCGCGGCGGTCGGTGAGGGGCACGTCGAGCAGGGCGTGGTCGTCCAGGGCGAGCAGGTCGAAGGCGACGAAGGAGGCCGGGGTCCTCTCCGCCAGCGTCCGCACCCGGGAGGCGGCCGGGTGGATCCGCTCGGTCAGCGCGTCGAAGTCCAGCCGGCCGTTCCGCGCGATGACGATCTCGCCGTCCAGCACGCACCGCTCGGGCAGCCGCTCCTTCAGCGCCTCGACCAGCTCGGGAAAATACCTGGTCAGTGGCTTTCCGGTACGGCTGCCCAGCTCGACCTCGGCACCGTCCCGGAACACGATCGACCGGAAGCCGTCCCACTTGGCCTCGTAGTGCATCCCCGGCGGGATCTTCGCCACCGACTTGGCGAGCATCGGCTTCACGGGCGGCATGACGGGCAGATCCATGACTCCGATTCTGCTCGCACACATCCGTTTCCGCTCACATACGTACGGATCTGCCCGGTATGCGAGCCGTGCGGGGTGCGCCTACCGTGGCCGCATGGGTGATGCGGTGGAACTGGAGGTGGGCGGCCGGACCGTACGGCTGTCCAGCCCGGACAAGGTGTTCTTCCCGGAGCGGGGCTTCACCAAGCTGGACCTCGCCCGGTACTACGCCGCCGTCGGCCCCGGCATCCTGCGCGCCCTGCGCAACCGCCCCACCACCCTGGAGCGCTACCCGGACGGCGTAGGCGGCGAGTGGTTCTACCAGAAGCGGGCCCCGAAGGGCATGCCCGGCTGGATCCCGACCGCCCACATCACCTTTCCCAGCGGGCGCAGCGCCGACGAGATGTGCCCGACCGAGGAGGCCGCCGTGGTGTGGGCCGCCCAGTACGGCACCCTCACCTTCCATCCCTGGCCGGTCCGCGCCACCGACGTCGACCACCCCGACGAACTCCGCGTCGACCTCGACCCGCAGCCCGGCACCGACTACGCCGACGCGGCCCGCGCAGCCCAGGAACTGCGGGCCGTGCTGGACGAGTTCGGCGGGCTGCGCGGCTGGCCGAAGACCTCCGGCGGCCGGGGTCTGCACGTCTTCGTCCCCATCGAACCGCGCTGGACCTTCACCCAGGTGCGCCGCGCGGCCATCGCGGTCGGCCGGGAGATGGAGCGCCGGATGCCGGACCGGGTGACCATCAAGTGGTGGAAGGAGGAGCGCGGGAGCCGCATCTTCCTCGACTACAACCAGACAGCCAGGGACCGCACCATCGCCTCCGCCTATTCGGTACGCCCCCGCCCGCACGCCCCCGTCTCGGCGCCGCTGCGCTGGGAGGAGGTCGGTGTCGCCGAGCCCCGCGACTTCGACCTCGCCACCATGCCGGCCCGGTTCGCCGAACTCGGTGACGTGCACGCCGACATGGACGACCACGCCTACTCCCTGGACGCGCTGCTGGAACTGGCCCGCCAGGACGAACACGACCATGGTCTGGGTGACCTGCCGTACCCGCCGGAGTACCCGAAGATGCCCGGCGAACCGAAACGGGTCCAGCCGAGCCGCGCCCGCCGCGAGCCTTCGCCCTGACACCCGCTCGGTTCCGCGCCCCGTCCGGCACCGGCCGGTCCCGCGTCCCGCGGCTATCCTGATCGGCAGCCGCTGATGAGGAGTCCCGAAGTGACCGAGGCAGTGTCGCGCCCCACGCTGGAGGCCGTGGCCGCGCGGGCCGGGGTGTCCCGGGCCACCGTGTCCCGCGTGGTCAACGGCGGCGACGGAGTCCGCGAGCCCCTGGCCGAGCGGGTCCGGCAGGCCGTGGAGGAGCTGGGCTACGTCCCCAACCAGGCGGCGCGCAGCCTCGTCACCCGGCGGCACGACGCCGTCGCGGTCGTCATCGCCGAGCCCGAGACCCGGGTCTTCGCCGACCCCTTCTTCGCCCTCCAGCTGCGCGGCATCAGCAAGGAGCTGACCGCGCACGACAACCAGCTGGTGCTGCTGCTCACCGAGGGCCGCGCCGACCACGCGCGCGTGGCCCGCTATCTCGCCGGCGGCCATGTCGACGGCGCGCTCGTCTTCTCCCTGCACCTGGACGACCCGCTGCCCGGCCTCATCCACGACGCCGGCGTGCCCACCGTGTTCGGCGGACGCCCCGACTGGGGCGAGGACGCCCGGGCGGCGGACCCGGGCGTGGTGTACGTCGACTGCGACAACCGGGGCGGGGCCCGCGCGGCCGTCCGGCATCTGCTGGACCTCGGCCGCCGGCGCGTCGCCCACATCACCGGGGCGCTGGACCAGACCTCGGCGGTGGACCGGCTCGACGGCTACCGGGACGTCATGGCCGACGTCCTGGGCGGGTACGATCCCCGGCTCGTCGTGGAGAGCGACTTCACCCCGTCCGGCGGCGAACGCGCCATGCGGGAACTCCTCGACCGCTGCCCGGACGTCGACGCCGTGTTCGCCGCCAACGACCTCACCGCGCTCGGCGCCCTGCGGGTGCTGCGCGCGAGCGGCCGGCGCGTGCCCGAGGACGTGGCCGTGGTCGGCTTCGACGACATGGTGCCGGTCACCGAACAGGCCGACCCGCCGCTGACGACGGTCCGTCAGGACATCGAGGAGATGGGCCGGCTGATGGCCCGCCTGCTGCTGCGCGGCCTGTCCGGTACCCGGGAGGCGACGGACACGACGGCCGGCGCCCAGGAGGCACCGCCGTCGGAAGTGATCCTGCCGACCACCCTGATACGCCGCGCCTCCGCCTAGCCGCGCCGCACCGCCCCAGGGGCCATCGGCTGCCGGGCGCGCCGAGGAGGCTCAGCCCTGGGGCGGTTCGCTCCTGATCACCGCGAAGCGGACCCCGTACGGGTCGGCGAGCCTGGCCATGCGGCCCACGCCCTCCACGGTCGTCGCGGGCATCCGCACCGTCCCGCCCAGGCGCTGCGCCTGTTCCACCACGGCGTCGGTGTCCTCCACCTCGAAGTACGGCAGCCAGTACGGCCCGGCCTCCGCTTCGGTGGGATCGTCGGCCAGCGGCACCATCCCGCCGAACATCGCGTCCTCACCGGCACCGTCCGGGTTGAAACAGGTGTACGTCCCGCCCGGGAACGGCGCGGAGGTCTCCAGGCCCAGCACCCGGCGGTAGAACGCGGCGGCCGCCGCGATGTCCGGCGTGTACAGCTCCACCCAGCACAGGGAGCCCGGCTCGCCCGCGAGCTCCACGCCCTTGGTCCGGCCCGGCTGCCAGATCCCGAACGGCACGCCCGCCCGGTCGGCGAGGACCGCCATGCGGCCCTGGCCCATCACGTCCATCGGCTGGAACAGCACTCTGCCGTGGGCCTCTTCGGCGGCCTTGGCGGTGGCCTGCGCGTCCTCGCTCTGGAAGTACACCGTCCAGGCCGGAGGCCCCTGGTCGGGACCGGTCTGCATACCGCCCGCGACGGTCTTCCCGCCCAGCTGGAAGAAGCCGTAACCGCCGGCGTCCGGCCCCGCCGACTGGAACCGCCAGCCGAACAGAGCGCCGTAGAAGGAGGTGGCGCCGTCGATGTCGGGACTGCCGACGTCGATCCAGTTGGGCGCGCCGTTGACGAAACGGGTGGTGAGCATCTCGGCCCTCCTCGCAAGGGGTCCCGTCCTGTGCACTGCCGAGTGTGGCACCGCCCACTGACAATCGCCGCCGGAGCGCCGCGACGGGCCGGGACCGCCCCGCTCTCACCCAGCGTGACGGTGCGCGTTCTGCGGGTTTTCCCACGGCCGGGCGCGCCGCCGTGCGCGCGCCGGGCCGCGGGGAGCATCATCGGGGCGGCCTCAGGCCCCGAGCACGCCGTTTCGCCGGCGTTGATCGAACGTTTTTCGGCCTGGGGCAGGCTCCTGGCCATGCACTACGAAACCATCACCCCGGCCGACGACACCTGGCAGGCGCAGGCGCTGTGCGCGCAGACCGGGCCGGACTTCTTCTTCCCGGAGCCGGGCAGCTCGGTGCGCGAGGCGAAGCGCATCTGCGCCATGTGCGAGCTGCGCCCGGCCTGTCTGGACTACGCGCTGGCCAACGACGAGCGGTTCGGCGTCTGGGGCGGCCTGTCGGAGAAGGAGCGCCTCGCCCTCCGCCGCACCGCCCGCTGAGCCCTCCGGGGAGCGCCCGGCCCGCGCGCGGGGCGTCAGCCCCCGGCGCGCGCCGCCATCCGGGCCTTCCGCGCGGCCAGCTTCTCGTCGAACTTCGCGGCCTCCGCGTCCAGCCCGCCCATGAACAGGCCGAGTTCCTCCTGCGCCTGGCGCCCCTCGGGGCCGAGGCCGTCGATCTCCAGGACCTTCAGGAAGCGCAGCACCGGCTGCAGCACGTCGTCGTGGTGGATGCGCAGGTTGTAGACCTCGCCGATCGCCATCTGCGCGGCGGCCCGCTCGAAGCCGGGGATGCCGTGACCGGGCATCCGGAAGTTCACCACGACGTCCCGTACCGCCTGCATGGTCAGGTCGGGCGCCAGCTCGAACGCGGCCTTCAGCAGGTTGCGGTAGAAGACCATGTGCAGGTTCTCGTCGGTCGCGATGCGGGCCAGCATGCGGTCGCAGACCGGGTCCCCGGACTGGTGGCCGGTGTTGCGGTGCGAGATCCGCGTGGCCAGCTCCTGGAAGGCGACGTAGGCCACCGAGTGCAGCATCGAGTGCCGGTTGTCGGACTCGAAGCCCTCGCTCATGTGCGCCATACGGAAACGTTCCAGCTTGTCCGGGTCCACCGCGCGCGAGGTCAGCAGGTAGTCCCGCATCACGATGCCGTGCCGGCCCTCCTCGGCCGTCCAGCGGTGCACCCAGGTGCCCCAGGCCCCGTCGCGGCCGAAGAGCGAGGCGATCTCGTGGTGGTAGCTCGGCAGGTTGTCCTCGGTCAGCAGGTTCACCACGAGGGCGATCCGGCCGATCTCCGTCACCTGGGACTGGTCCTTGTCCCAGGCCTCCCCGTCCTCGAACAGGCCCGGGAAGTTGCGGCCGTCGCTCCACGGCACGTACTCGTGCGGCATCCAGTCCTTGGCGACCTTGAGATGCCGGTTCAACTCCGTCTCGACGACTTCCTCCAGTGCGTACAGCAGCCGCGCGTCGGTCCAGACGGACGGGCTGCCGAGGTGGGGGGAAGTGATCGTCACAGGAACTCCAGGGGGACGCCGAACAACGGGGGAGGAAGGGGACGGTCCGGCGAGCGGTGCCGGGAACCTACGTGATCGTAGGCTACGAATCCGTAGGTTACGAAGCCGTAGGTTAAGACGGCTGTAAAGAATCGCTGATCAGCCCGCCCGGACAGCCGTGCGCGCGTATGCCGGTCAGTCCGGGGACCCGCAGGTCCCCGGCCTGACCGGGGCGACGGGATCACCCGGTCAGGCGTACAGCTCCCGCAGGCGCACCGAGAGACAGGTCACACAGCCCTCCAGCTTCTCGAACTCGCTGATGTCGACCGTCACCACGTCGTGGCCCAGATCGGTCAGCAGCTCCGCGGTCTTCGGGGCGCTCGCCGCCATCAGCAGCTTGCCGCCGCCGAGCAGCACCACGTGCGCGCCGGACTCCTCCGGCACCGACAGGAAGCCCGGGAACAGCGAGGGCCGGTCGATCTTCGGGATGTGCCCGATCACCGTGCCGTCGGGCAGCGCGGTCACCGCGGACTTCAGGTGCAGCACCTTGCTCACGGGTACGGCCACCACCCGGGCGCCCAGCGGCTCGAAGGCCGCCCGCAGCTGCTGCACGCCCGCCGCGTTGGTCCGCCCGCCGCGGCCGACGTACACGGTGTCGCCGACCTTGAGGACGTCACCGCCGTCCAGCGTGCCCGGCTCCCATATCCAGTTCACCGAGCAGCCGAGGCGGGCCACCGCCTCCTCGACGCCGGCGGTCTCCGCCCGCCGCGACTCGGCGCCGGGCCGGGTGATCAACGCGACGTTCTTGTACATGACCACGGTGTCCTCGACGAACACCGAGTCCGGGCAGTCGTCGGCCGGTTCGACCTCGATGATCTCCCAGCCGTGCGCGCGCAGCGCCTCGACGTACGCCTCCCACTGCTCGCCGGCGAGCCCGACATCGACCTTCTCCCGCTGGATGTGCGTCACCAGGCCGTCGGCGAGGAGGGGGCTCGGGCGGCGGACGAGGGCCTTCTTGCTGGGCACGAGGGGCCTTTCGAATCGGTCGTGCGATGGTGCGGGTCCGGCGCCGCTCACACGGCGCCGGTCCGTCATCATGCAGGGCGCTCCGGCCACGGCCAAACCCCCCCGGTGTCCGGCGCGTCTCTCCTGACCCCGCCGGGTCGGCCGGGCAGGCCCTCGCCGGCCCGTCAGGCCGGATCCCAGAGCGCCTCGGGCGTCGTCTCCGTCAGCTCCCCTCCCTCCATCAGCAGCCACCGGGTGATCCCGATCGACTCCAGGAACGGCAGGTCGTGGCTGGCGACGATCAGCGCGCCCTCGTACGACTCCAGGGCCGTGGTCAGCTGCCGGACGCTGGCCATGTCGAGGTTGTTGGTCGGCTCGTCCAGCAGCAGCAGTTGGGGCGCGGGCTCGGCGAGCATCAGCGCGGCCAGGGCCGCCCGGAAACGCTCACCGCCCGACAGGGTGGCCGCCTTCTGGTCCGCCCGCGCGCCCCGGAACAGGAAGCGGGCGAGCCGCGCCCGGACCCGGTTGTTGGTGGCGCCCGGCGCGAACCGGGCGACGTTCTCCGCCACCGACAGGTCGTCGTCCAGCACGTCCAGCCGCTGGGGCAGGAAGCGCAGCGGGACATGGGCCGTCGCCGTGCCCGACACCGGTGCCAGTTCCCCGGCGACGGTCCGCAGCAGCGTCGTCTTGCCGGCGCCGTTGCGGCCGACGAGCGCGATCCGCTCCGGGCCGCGCAGATCGAGGATGCCCCGCACGCGCGCGTGGTAGGCCGTTTCCAGCTTCTCCAGGGTGAGCACCTGCCGGCCGGGCGGCACGGCCGTGTACGGCAGGTCGATACGGATCTCGTCGTCGTCCCGTACGGCCTCCACCGCCTCGTCCAGCCGTTCCCTGGCCTCGGCGAGCCGCTCCTCGTGCAGGATGCGGTGCTTGCCCGCCGACTCCTGGGCGGCCCGCTTGCGTGCCCCCATGACGATCTTCGGCTCGCGTTTCTGCTCGTACATCTTCTGCCCGTACCGCTTGCGGCGGGCCAGTTTGACCTGGGCGTCGGCCAGTTCGCGCTTCTGCTTGCGCACATCGGCCTCGGCGACGCGCAGCATCCGCTCGGCCGCCTCCTGCTCGACGGCCAGGGCCTCCTCGTAGGCCGAGAAGTTGCCGCCGAACCAGGCGACCTCTCCGGAGCGCAGCTCCGCGATCTGGTCGACCAGGTCGAGCAGTTCCCGGTCGTGGCTGACCACGACCAGCACGCCGGGCCAGGAGGCGACCGTCTGGTACAGCCGACGGCGCGCGTACAGGTCGAGATTGTTGGTGGGCTCGTCCAGCAGCAGGATGTCGGGGCGGCGCAGCAGCAGCGCCGCGAGCCGCAGCAGCACCGACTCGCCCCCGGACACCTCGCCGACGGTCCGGTCCAGGCCGATGTGGCCGAGGCCGAGTTCGCCGAGGGTGACCAGGGCGCGCTCCTCGACGTCCCAGTCGTCGCCGACGGTCTCGAAGTGCTCCTCGGCGACGTCGCCCGCCTCGATGGCGTGCAGGGCGGCCCGCTGGCCGGCGATGCCGAGGGCCTGGTCGACGCGGAGCGCGGTGTCGAGCGTGACGTTCTGCGGGAGGTAGCCGATCTCGCCGGCCGCCTTGAGGGTGCCGTCGGCCGGGGCGAGTTCCCCGGCCATCAGCTTGAGCAGGGTGGACTTGCCCGATCCGTTGACGCCGACGAGCCCGGTCCTGCCGGGGCCGAAGGCGATGTCCAGGCCGTCGAAGACGGCGGTGCCGTCGGGCCAGGTGAAGGACAGGGAAGTGCAGGTGAGGGAAGCAGACATGGGCGCCTCGCGAGGGACGGGTGCGTTCGGGTGGACGCGTGTCGAGACACCGCGAGGCGTGAAACCGAAAGGTCTGGGGCACTGAGGAGGCCACGCGAAAAGGCCTGTGCCGGAGGACGGCTCGGACGCCGAGGTCGTACGCCACGCACACCTCACCGGTGCGACGCGGTGCCTCAGGACCTCAGACGAGCAACGTCCTTCTCCAATCGACGGCAACAGAACCGCTGTACACCGTAGGAAGGGAGGAAAGACCTGTCAACGTGATTGATGGCCGCGCCGCCCCACGCGCGCGCGGCATTGATCGACCGGCACTCAGCAGGCGTCCCGCATCAGCTCGGCCAGGTCGTGGTCGAGATCCAGCTGGAGGTGTTCCAGGCCGACGGGGACCAGGTCGTCGGTCGCCTGCAGAAACCGCCGGATCTCACCCGAGCGCACATGCACGATCGCGGTGCCCTCCGGAGCGTGGAACTCCAGCACCGTGCGGTCGTACCCGTACGGCCGCACACGGACGTCACCGTGACCCTCGGGGCCCTGGAGACCGGCCGTGAGCAGCTCGCGGGAGAAGGTCCAGCACACGTCGACGCCCTCCAGCGTGGCCGGGGCCGGGAACGTCATGCGGACGGCGAACGGGTCGCGCCGGTCGTAGCGCAGCGTGGCGGGAATGCTCGGCATGCGCGGTGCGGCGGCGACGAGACGGGCCTCTACGGGCTGCTCGATGACGGTGGACAACGCCTTGCTCCCTCGTGACGGATGGACTGCGCCCGGGTGTGCGACCCGGCACTGGAAGAGACGACGGAAAGGGCCGGTGCGTGCACACGGGGAACGAGTGACCTCGGTCACCGCGTTCATGCACGAGGTACGTACGGCCGTTCCCACTGGTCGGCCGGCGCGGGGCACGGCAGGCCCTCTGGACGGGGCCGGGGGAAGCGGCTAGCTTCGCCCGCCATGAGGCGCTTGGGGAGCACGCGACGCAGGGGACGGACGAGCCGGCTGGTGGCGGTGGCAGTGGCGTGCGGGGCGGCGCTGGCCGCCCTGACGGTCCCGGCGGCCGAGGCCGGTCCGCTCGCACAGGGCACCGCCGGCCGGGCGAACGCGGGGCAGCCGGGCCCCGGCACGGATGCGAACCGGGCGGCCGAAGACTCCCGCACGACGAGCGCGCACTGGGCGGCGAAGGACCCCGGCACGCCGCGGATCCGTTTCCGGGGCCTCGCGGCCGTCGACCGGCGCACCGCCTGGCTGGCCGGCACCGAAGGCATGGTGCTGCGCACCACCGACGGCGGCGCGAGCTGGCGGAACGTCTCTCCGCCGGGGGCGGCCGGTCTGCAGTTCCGGGACGTGACGGCCTTCGACGCCCGCCGCGCGGTGGTGCTCGCCATCGGCGAGGGCGAGGCCTCCCGCGTCTACCGCACCGACGACGGCGGTACGACCTGGACGGAGTCCTTCCGCAACACCGACCCGAAGGCCTTCTACGACTGCCTCGCCTTTTTCGACCGCCGCCACGGCCTCGCCCTGAGCGACCCCGTGGACGGAAAGTTCCGCGTCCTGTCCACCGCCGACGGCGGACGCTCCTGGCGCGTGCTGCCCGCGGACGGCATGCCGCCGGCGCTGGACGGCGAGGCGGGCTTCGCCGCGAGCGGCCAGTGCCTCGTCACCGCCGGCCCGAAGGACGTCTGGCTGGCCACCGGCGGCGGCGCGCACGCGCGCGTGCTGCACTCCGCCGACCGCGGGCTCACCTGGACGGCCGCCGACACGCCCGTCCCCGCGGGCGATCCGGCCAAGGGCGTCTTCGCGCTGGCCTTCCGCGACCGCACCCACGGCATCGCGGTCGGCGGTGACTACCGCCCCGACCAGCCCTCCCCGCAGGCCGCCGCGTTCACCGCCGACGGCGGTCGCACCTGGCGGCCCGCCACCACCCCGCCGCCCGCGTACCGCTCGGGCGCCGCATGGCTCCCGCACAGCCGTACCGCCGCGCTGGCCGTCGGCCCGGCCGGCACCGACCTGACCACCGACGGCGGCCGCACCTGGCGGACGATCGACACCGGCTCGTACGACACCGTCGCCTGCACCCCCGACCTGAGCTGCTGGGCGGCGGGCGAACAGGGGCGGGTGGCACGGCTCGAACGCTGAGGCGCGGCCGGACCGGTGAGGTAACCGCGGCCGAACGCGGGTACTCGTTCCCCGCCGCAAAGGAAGGGAGCGATCATGCCAGCCGGTTCCAGCCCCAAGCGTGAGCGTCAGTACGAGCACATCAAGAAGAGCGCGCAGGACCGGGGCGAGAGCACCGGGCGCGCCAAGGAGATCGCCGCGCGGACGGTGAACAAGGAACGCGCCCGCTCCGGCGAGTCGAAGACCGCCAGCCGCAGCTCGACGCAGGACATGTCGTCCGGCAAGCGCGGCGGTCAGCGGTCGGGCAACCGGGTCGGCTCGCACGGCCCGACCCGCGACCAGCTGTACAACGAGGCGCGGCAGCGCGGCATCGAAGGCCGTTCGCACATGAACAAGGAAGAACTGCAGCGCGCGCTGAACGCCAAGAAGGGCTGACGGCCCGCCAGGCCCGACGCCCGAGGAGGTCGACAGGCTGACGTCAGTCGAGTGTCTGCCGGTGGCGCGCCAGCTCCGGGGCCGTCTTCGTGGCGATGAACTCCGTGACGCGGTAGGCGCACACACCGGCGACGGTGAACGGGTCGCCCGCGACGATCTCGTCGATGCGGGCGCGGTCCCCCGCGACAGCCAGGATCACCCCGCCGTCGCGGGGGTTCTTGCGTCCCGAGGCCAGGAAGAGGCCCTTCTCGTACTGCTCCTCCAGCCAGGCCACATGGTCCGGCAGGACGGCGTCCACGGCATCGAGCGGCGCGGTGTAGGTCAGCTCCAGGACGAACATGATCGCGAGCCTACCCCGCCCGGCCGGCGGCCCGCGGCAGGACCGTAGAGTCACGCGGCATGAGGATCGTCGGCGTACCCGCGGGCTGGCCCGCGACCGAGGACGAGGCCCGCGCCGTACAGGACGAGCTGCGCGGGCGGGTGGTGCTGGACGAGCCCGGACCGCCGCCCGGGACGGGCCGCGTCACGGGGGTCGACGTCGCCTACGACGACGACCTGGACCTGGTCGCGGCGGCGGCCGTCGTGCTGGACGCCGCAACCCTGGACGTCGTCGCGGAGACGACGGCGGTCGGCCGGGTCTCCTTCCCGTACGTGCCCGGGCTCCTCGCCTTCCGTGAGATCCCCACCGTGCGCGCCGCCCTGGACCGGCTGCCGTGCCCGCCCGGCCTGGTGGTGTGCGACGGCTACGGCCTGGCCCACCCGCGCCGCTTCGGCCTGGCGAGCCACCTGGGCGTGCTCATGGACCTGCCGTCCGTCGGGGTCGCCAAGAACCCGTTCACCTTCGCGTACGACGACCCGGAGCCGGCCCGGGGCGGTTGGGCACCGCTGCTCGCCGGGACCGAGGAGGTCGGGCGCGCCCTGCGTACCCGGGACGGCGTCAAGCCGGTGTTCGTCTCGGTCGGCCACCGGGTGAGCCTCGGCAACGCCGTGGCGCACACCCTGGCACTGACCCCGCGGTACCGGCTGCCGGAGACCACCCGCCGGGCGGACGCCCTGTGCCGGCGCGCGCTGCGCGAGGCGGCACAGGGCCTGACCGGCGGCGGGGATGAGGATTCGACGACGCCCCCGGCGCCGACCTCCTGATGAGATACAGGGCTGGTGCCCCCGCTGTGGGGGGCATGGCCGCGGGGGCGAGCGGCGGCTGCCGCTAGCGTTCCGCCGCCACCCGGAAGGCGATCCCCGCCGCGCGCAGCCGCTCGGTCAGGGCGTCGCCCATCGCCTGGGCCGTGGTCACCTGGCCGGCCGTCGGCGGCAGGTCGTCGAACGCCAGGCACAGGGCCGCCTCGGCGAACATCTTCGCCGTCTCGTCGTACCCGGGGTCGCCGCCCGCGACCTCGGTGAACACGCGACGGCCGCCGCCCTCGCCGACGAACCGCACCGAGAACCAGCTCTTGGCCCGCTTCTCCGCGCTCGGTCCGTCACCCGGCTTGAGCCGGTCCGACAGCCAGCGCCGGGCGGGCGGCAGCTGGGCCGCGGCGGTCACCGCGCCGAATGCCGCGACCCCGCCGAGGGCGACCGGCAGGCGCCGCACGGCCGCGTAGTGCCGGTAGCGGAAGTCCGGGCCGTACCGCTCCAGCGCCCGCGCCGAACGGCGCACGATCTGCGGGTCGATGGTGGGCAGCGGCAGCGCCCACGCGCCGACCTCCGCCGCGTACCTCGGCATGCCCGTCGGCGCCGTCACCCGGCGGCCCGGCAGCCGCGGCTCGTGGCGGGCCCGCTCGCGCGCGGCGGCCAGCATCCGCCGTCCGCGGGCCATCTGGTTCAGCGCCGAGGCGAGGGTGCCGCCGGAGAAGGCCGCGTCGGCGGTCACATAGCCGTCCACGGTCAGCGGCACGCCCTCGGGGAGCTGCCGGACCGTGAAGTACACGCCCAGGTCGTGCGGTACCGAGTCGAAACCGCAGGCGTGCACCAGACGCGCGCCCGTCTCCCGCGCGCGTGCGTCGTGCCGGACGTACACCAGGTCCACGAACTCGGGCTCGCCGGTGAGGTCCAGGTAGTCGGCACTGGTGTCGGCGCAGGCGGCGACGAGTTCCTCGCCGTGCAGCACGTACGGCCCCACGGTCGTGGCGACCACGCGCGCGTGCTCGGCGAGGGCGCGCAGGGTGGCCGGTTCGGCCGCATCGGCCCGCAGCACACCGACGTCCGCGCCGCCGGGCAGGTCCTCGCGCAGCCGCTCCAGCCGTCCCTCGTCGCGGCCGGCGACCGCCCAGCGCAGGTCCCGCGGCGCGTGCGCGGCGAGATAGTGGGCCGTGAGCGTGCCGACGAAGCCCGTGGCTCCGAAGAGCACGAGGTCGTACGGCCGGTCCGTCCTGCTCATCCTGCTCATGACACCCCTTGGTCCGTGCGGCCCGTCGCGCAGCCCGCGCCGCTGTCGGTGGCCGAGGCTAGCGTGAGGAGTGGGGAGCCCGACGACCAGCCCGGAGGCAGCGGTGGCCGTAGCCAGGAATGCCGTGAAGAAGCGGGAGAAACCGCCCCGGCCCGGGTCGGGGAACCGGGCACGCGGACCGGGTGACGGTCCCCGATGCCCGCGGCTCCGGGGGACCCGGGCGAGCGCCGGTCACTCTCCCGGGTGATGATCGGACCGGGCGGGCACTTGGCTAAGCGCTTGCTCGTTCAGGTCTTGTGTCCGGTGGAACGCGTTCCTAGCATCACCGGTGTTACATCAGTTGTGTCACACACGCCTGGGGGCTGGACGGATGACAACGGCAGGGACGCCGACGCCGGGTGACGGCCCGCTCTCCGGCGTGCGCGTGGTCGAGCTGGCCGGCATCGGCCCCGGCCCGTTCGCCGCCATGCTGCTGGCCGACCTGGGCGCCGACGTGGTCCGGGTGGACCGCCCGGACGGGCCGGGCCTCGCCATCGACCCGGCGTTCGACGTCACCAACCGCAACAAGCGCTCGATCGTGGTCGACCTGAAGGCACCGGACGGCCCCGCGCGCGTCCTGGACCTGGCCGAGCGGGCCGACATCCTCGTCGAGGGCTACCGCCCCGGCGTCGCCGAACGGCTCGGCATCGGCCCCGAGCACTGCCACGCCCGCAACCCCCGCCTGGTCTACGGCCGCATGACCGGCTGGGGACAGGACGGACCGCTCGCCCAGCGCGCCGGCCACGACATCGCCTACATCGCGCTCACCGGCACCCTCGGCATGATCGGCCGCCCGGACGAACCCCCGGCCGTGCCCGCCAACCTCCTCGGGGACTACGCGGGCGGCTCGCTCTACCTGGTCGTCGGCGTCCTCGCCGCCCTGCACCACGCGCGCGCCACGGGCACCGGCCAGGTGGTCGACGCGGCCATCGTGGACGGCACGGCCCACCTGTCCGCGATGATCCACGGCATGCTCGCCGCCGGCGGCTGGCAGGACCGCCGCGCCGCCAACCTCCTGGACGGCGGCTGCCCGTACTACGGCACCTATGAGACCGCCGACGGCCGGTACATGGCGGTGGGCGCCCTGGAAGGCAAGTTCTACGCGGAGTTCCTGCGCCTGCTCGGCCTGGACGACCTGGCGTCCGCCCGCAAGGACTGGACCCGTTGGGGCGAGCTGCGCGAACGGATCGCCGCCGCCTTCAAGTCCCGCACCCGGGCGGAGTGGACGGCCGTCTTCGCGGACTCCGACGCCTGTGTGGCGCCCGTGCTGAGCCTGCGCGAGGCCCCGGCCCACCCGCACCTGGCCGCCCGCGGCACCTTCACCGACCACGGCGGCATCACCCAGCCCGCCCCCGCCCCCCGCTTCTCCGCGACCCCCACCGCCGTCCGCACCGGCCCCGCCAGGCCCGGCGCGGACACGGCCGCGGTCGCCCGGGACTGGGGCATACCGGCACGCCCGACCGACGACCTCGACGACCTGGTCACCGACGGCGGCTGACCCCGCCCCCCGCTCGGCCCACCCTCCCGAAAGGCACACCAGTGAGCACCGAAGCGTACGTGTACGACGCGATCCGCACCCCGCGCGGCCGCGGCAAGGCGAACGGCGCCCTGCACGGCACGAAGCCCATCGACCTGGTCGTCGGCCTCATCCACGAGATCCGCGCCCGCTTCCCCGGCCTCGACCCGGCCGCGATCGACGACATCGTGCTCGGCGTCGTCGGCCCCGTCGGCGACCAGGGCTCCGACATCGCCCGGATCGCCGCCCTCGCCGCCGGACTGCCCGACACGGTCGCGGGCGTGCAGGAGAACCGCTTCTGTGCCTCCGGTCTGGAGGCCGTCAACCTGGCCGCCGCGAAGGTCCGCGCGGGCTGGGAGGACCTGGTCCTCGCGGGCGGTGTCGAGTCCATGTCCCGGGTCCCGATGGCCTCGGACGGCGGCGCCTGGTTCAACGACCCGATGACCAACCTCGCCGTCAACTTCGTCCCGCAGGGCATCGGCGCCGACCTCATCGCCACCATCGAGGGCTTCTCCCGCCGGGACGTCGACGAGTACGCGGCCCTGTCCCAGGAGCGCGCCGCCACCGCCTGGAAGGAGGGCCGCTTCGAGAAGTCCGTGGTCCCCGTCAAGGACCGCAACGGCCTGGTCGTCCTCGACCACGACGAGCACATGCGCCCCGGCACCACCGCCGACTCCCTCGCCAAGCTCAAGCCGTCCTTCGCGGACATCGGCGACCTGGGCGGCTTCGACGCCGTCGCCCTGCAGAGGTACCACTGGGTGGAGAAGATCGACCACGTCCACCACGCCGGCAACTCCTCCGGCATCGTGGACGGCGCCTCGCTCGTCGCGATCGGCTCCCAGGAGGTCGGCGAGCGTTACGGCCTCACCCCGCGCGCGCGGATCGTCGCCGCGGCCGTCTCCGGTTCCGAGCCGACCATCATGCTCACCGGCCCCGCACCCGCCACCCGCAAGGCCCTGGCGAAGGCCGGCCTCACCATCGACGACATCGACCTGGTCGAGATCAACGAGGCGTTCGCAGCGGTCGTGCTGCGCTTCGTGAAGGACATGGGCCTCACCCTGGACAAGGTCAACGTCAACGGCGGAGCCATCGCCCTCGGCCACCCGCTCGGCGCCACCGGCGCCATGATCCTCGGCTCGCTCATCGACGAACTGGAGCGCCAGGACAAGCGCTACGGCCTCGCCACGCTCTGCGTCGGCGGCGGCATGGGCATCGCCACCATCGTCGAGCGCCTCTGAACTCCCGGCGGAACCAAGCGCCCTGAAGACTTCTACGGAGACGACTGTCATGACCGAGAGCACCACCATCCGCTGGGAGCGGGACGACACCGGTGTCGTCACCCTCGTCCTGGACGACCCCAACCAGTCCGCGAACACCATGAACCAGGCGTTCCGCGACTCCCTCGCCGCGATCGCCGACCGGCTGGAGGCCGAACAGGAGAACATCCGCGGCATCATCTTCACCTCCGCCAAGAAGACCTTCTTCGCGGGCGGCGACCTGCGCGACCTGATCCGGGTCACGCCGGAGACCGCACAGGAGCTGTTCGACGGCGGCCTCGCCATCAAGCGGAACCTGCGCCGCATCGAGACCCTCGGCAAGCCGGTCGTCGCCGCCATCAACGGCGCGGCCCTCGGCGGCGGTTTCGAACTGGCCCTCGCCTGCCACCACCGGGTCGCCCTCGACACCCCCGGCACCAGGATCGGCTGCCCGGAGGTCACCCTCGGCCTGCTCCCCGGCGGCGGCGGAGTCGTCCGCACCGTACGGCTGCTGGGCATCGCGGACGCCCTGCTGAAGGTGCTCCTCCAGGGCCAGCAGTACAACGCGCGGCGCGCGCGGGACAACGGCCTCGTCCACGAGGTCGCCGCCACCCCCGAGGAACTGCTCGCCAAGGCCCGGGCCTTCATCGACGCGAACCCCGAGTCCCAGCAGCCCTGGGACAGGCCGGGCTACAAGATCCCCGGCGGCACCCCCGCCAACCCGAAGTTCGCCGCGAACCTGCCCGCCTTCCCGGCCACCCTGCGCAAGCAGACCGGCGGCGCCCCCTACCCGGCGCCCCGCAACATCCTCGCCGCCGCCGTCGAGGGCTCCCAGGTCGACTTCGAGACCGCCCAGGTCATCGAGGCCCGCTACTTCGTGGAACTGGCCGCCGGGCAGACCTCGAAGAACATGATCCAGGCGTTCTTCTTCGACCTCCAGGCGGTCAACTCCGGCGCCAACCGCCCGGGGGGCGTCGAGCCCCGCCAGGTCCGCAAGGTGGCCGTCCTCGGCGCCGGCATGATGGGCGCCGGCATCGCCTACGCATGCGCCCGCGCGGGCATCGACGTCGTCCTCAAGGACGTCTCCCTGGAAGCCGCCGTCAAGGGCAAGGGCTACTCCGAGAAGCTGTGCGCCAAGGCCGTAGCCAAGGGCCGTACCAGCCAGGAGAAGGCGGACGCGCTGCTCGCCCGGATCACCCCGACCGCCGAGGCGGCCGACCTCGCGGGCTGTGACGCGGTGATCGAGGCCGTGTTCGAGGACACCGCCCTCAAGCACAAGGTCTTCCAGGAGATCGAGGCCGTCGTCGCCCCCGACGCGCTGCTGTGCTCCAACACCTCCACGCTGCCCATCACCACCCTCGCCGAGGGCGTGCAGCGCCAGGCCGACTTCATCGGACTGCACTTCTTCTCGCCGGTCGACAAGATGCCGCTGGTCGAGATCATCAAGGGCGAGCGCACCGGCGAGGAGTCCCTCGCGCGCGCCTTCGACCTGGTCCGGCAGATCAACAAGACGCCGATCGTCGTCAACGACTCCCGCGGCTTCTTCACCTCCCGGGTGATCGGCCACTTCATCAACGAGGGCGTCGCCATGGTCGGCGAGGGCGTCGAGCCGGCCTCCGTGGAGCAGGCCGCCGCCCAGGCCGGCTACCCGGCCAAGGTGCTGTCCCTCATGGACGAGCTGACCCTCACCCTCCCGCGCAAGATCCGGGGCGAGACGAAGCGGGCCGTGGAGGAGGCCGGCGGCACCTGGACGGCGCACCCGGCGGAGGCGGTCATCGACCGCATGGTCGACGAGTTCGGCCGCACCGGCCGCAGCGGCGGCGCCGGCTTCTACGACTACACCGAGGACGGCAAGCGGGCCGGGCTCTGGCCGGGCCTGCGCGAGCACTTCACCAGGCCCGGGTACGAGATCCCGTTCCGGGACATGCAGGAGCGCATGCTCTTCGCCGAGGCGCTCGACACCGTACGCCTCCTGGAGGAGGGCGTCCTGACCTCCGTCGCCGACGCCAACATCGGATCGATCCTCGGCATCGGCTTCCCCGGCTGGACCGGCGGTGTGCTCCAGTACATCAACGGTTACGAAGGGGGCCTGCCCGGATTCGTGGCCCGCGCGCGCGAGCTGGCCGAGCGGTACGGCGAGCGGTTCACCCCGCCCGCGCTGCTCGTGACGAAGGCCGAGAACGGGGAGACGTTCACCGACGCCCGCTGACGCGCCTCAGCCGGACGGCGTGCCCCGGGACTCCCCTCCTGGGGCCGCCGTGCCCCCGGAGGGGGTCTCCCGGCCCGCCGCGCCGTCCAGCCACTGGCGGAGTTCCTCCTTCAGCGACCGCTGGAAGGTGGTGAGCAGCGCCTGCACCACGAGCGGGTGCATATGGGCCGACAGCGACTTCACGTCCCGCGTGTCGCGTTCGGCGACGGCCTCCCGCAGCAGGTCCGACAGCTCGTGCGCCGCCGCGCGCGCGTGATCGGTCAGGACGGTCCGGGCGGCCAGGATGGTCTCCTGCGACAGCGGTACGCCGAGGAGCCGCACCGCGAGCCGCAGCAGACCGCAGTCCACGCGGAAGGACTCCCCGTCCCGGGTCACCACGTTCATCGCGGCCAGCCGGTCCACGTCCTCCTCGGCCAGCCGGCGCCCCGCCCGCCGCTCCAGCTCCGCGCGGGACACGGTCTCGACGGTGTCCGGCGCCCAGGAGGCGACCACCGCCCGGTGGATCGCCAGATCGTGCGGACCGAGGTCGGCCGGAAGCTGCCGCAGGTGCCGTTCGATCGCCGCGAGGGTCATGCCCTGGTGCTGCATCTCCTCGATCAGCTCCAGCCGGGCCAGGTGGTCCCGGCCGTAGTGGCCCACCCGGCGCGGGCCGATCACCGGCGGTGGCAGCAGTCCCCTGGTGCCGTAGAAGCGGACCGTGCGCACCGTGACGCCCGCCCGCGCGGCCAGTTCGTCGATCGTCAGGGTGGGCTCCCCGGTGTCGGTCGTCATGTGCAGCAGTATCGCTGTCGCACCATTGGTGTGAAATCCGGGGCGAGCCCGTGACGGCCGTGTGAGAAGAACCGCTGTGTGACCTGGGCCATCGCATACCGGGCGGTCTCTCTGGGAAGCTGCTGCCTTGGTCTGTGCCGCGACACAAGGGTGGTGCGGGCCAAGACCTGCACGAACCCCGGGCCCATGAGGTCCGGGCGCACCAGGAAGTGGAACCACCCGTGAGCAAGGAAGCCGTGGAATCGGCACAGGCCACCACCCACCCCCAGGTGGCCCGGACGCCCGCGGACGCGGGCGACGCCGGCTACAGCAAGGACCTCAAGGCCCGCCACGTCAACATGATCGCCATCGGCGGCGCCATCGGCACCGGCCTCTTCCTCGGCGCCGGCGGACGCCTGCACAACGCGGGCCCGGCGCTCGCCCTGGCCTATCTGGTCTGCGGTGTCTTCGCGTTCTTCGTCGTCCGGGCCCTGGGCGAGCTGGTCCTGTACCGGCCGTCCTCCGGCTCCTTCGTGTCGTACGCGCGCGAGTTCCTCGGCGAGAAGGGCGCCTACGTCGCCGGCTGGATGTACTTCCTGAACTGGTCGACCACCGGCATCGCCGACATCACCGCGATCGCGCTCTACACGCACTACTGGAGCATGTTCACCTCCATCCCGCAGTGGGTGCTGGCGCTGATCGCCCTCGCGGTCGTCCTCGCCGTGAACCTGATCTCGGTGAAGATCTTCGGCGAGATGGAGTTCTGGTTCGCGATCATCAAGGTCGCCACCCTCGTGGGCTTCATGCTGATCGGCATCTTCCTGCTGGCGACCCAGCACGACGTCGGCGGCAGCAAGCCGGGCCTCGGCGTCATCACCGACAACGGCGGCGTCTTCCCGCACGGCCTGATGCCGGTCGTCCTCGTCATGCAGGGCGTGATCTTCGCGTACGCCGCCCTGGAGCTGGTCGGCGTGGCCGCCGGCGAGACCGCCGAGCCGGAGAAGGTCGTCCCGCGCGCGGTGAACTCGATCATGTGGCGCGTGGGCCTGTTCTACGTCGGCTCGGTCGTACTCCTCGCCCTGCTGCTGCCCGGTTCGGTGTACTCCGCCGACCAGAGCCCGTTCGTGACCGTGCTCTCCAAGATCGGCGTCCCGGCGGCCGGTGACGTGATGAACCTGGTCGTGCTGACCGCCGCCATGTCCTCGCTCAACTCCGGCCTGTACTCCACCGGCCGCATCCTGCGCTCGATGGCCATGGCCGGCTCGGCGCCGAAGTTCACCGCCCGCATGAACCGCAGCCAGGTGCCCTACGGCGGCATCCTGCTGACCTGCGCGGTCTGTGTGCTCGGTGTCGGCCTGAACTACCTGGTACCCAGCCAGGCCTTCGAGATCGTGCTCAACGTAGCCTCGCTCGGCATCATCAGCACCTGGGTGATCATCATGGTCTGCCACCTGATCTTCGTCCGCCGCGCCCGCGCGGGCCTGGTGGCCCGGCCGCACTTCCAGCTGAAGTTCAGCCCGGTCACGGAGATCGCCACCGTGGTGTTCCTGCTGGTCTGCCTCGGCATGATGTGGAACGACGCCGAGGTCGGCCGCAAGACCCTCCTCCTCATCCCGGTGATCGCCGTCATGCTGGTCGCGGGCTGGTTCGGCCTCCGCCGCCGGGTGGCGAAGAACACCGATCAGGAGCTGACCGAACTCTCCAAGTAGCGGCTCGGCGCCACTGTCAGTGGCATCGCGTACGGTGGCGTCATGCCGGAGATCATGGAGATCCGGCATGACGCCACCGTGCCATAGGGGGGCGTTCCGGAGGGGGCGCGCGCAGGGGGAGGACGCGGGATGACCGGGCCGACGGACACGACCGACGTGCTGGTGCTGGGCGGGGCCGGTGTGGACACGATCATCCCGGTCCCCGAGCTCCCCCTGCCGTACGCCGACAGCTACATGATCGACGCGGGGATCCGCACCCGCGCCGGGCAGACCGGCGACTTCGTCGCCCTCGGACTGGCCAGGCTCGGGCTGCGCACCCACCACCTCGACCTGCTCGGCGACGACCCCGAGGGCGACCTCGTGCGCGCCCTGCACCGTGAGCACGGCATCGCCCTCACCGCGCTCCCGCAGTCGGCCGGCACCAAGCGGGCGGTCAATCTCGTCGGCCCGGACGGCCGCCGGCTGTCCCTGTACGACACCAGCCGCGCCCACCCCGACGACCGCTTCCCCGAGGCCCGCCTGCGCGCGCTGGCCGCCGCGAGCCGGCATGTGCACGTGACCATCACCCAGCCCTGCGCCCACGCCCTGCCGGTCCTGCGCGAGACGGGCCTGCCGCTCTCCACCGACCTGCACGACTGGGACGGCGAGAACCCGTACCACGAGCCGTTCGCGTTCTCGGCCGACGTCGTCTTCCTGTCGGCCGCCGCCCTGACCGACCCCGAGCGGACCATGCGGCGCATCGCCGAACGCGGGCGGGCCGAGACCGTCGTGGCCACCGCCGGGGCGGAGGGCGCCCGTCTGCTGGCCGGCGGCGAGCTGACCCGGATACCGGCGGCGGCCCCGCCCGCGCCGGTGGTGGACTCCAACGGTGCGGGCGACGCCTTCGCCGCCGCGTTCCTCTACGGCCGGCTGAGCGGCGAGCCGCCCGAGCGATGCGCCTGGTACGGCGCCGTGGCGGGTGCCTACGCATGCACCGTCCCGGCCACCCGCGCGGACGCGATAGGCCGGGACGAGCTGCTACGACGGGCGTCCGGAGCGAGCCGCTGAGGCACCGGGGCGCTGGGCCCGCAGTCCGGTGAGGCGCCCGCGTACGGGGCGGTCCCGGGCTCAGTGCCCGTGCACGGCGTTCGTCGCCTCGATCTTCTTCCAGGACTTCGGCCGCTCCACCGCCGTACCCGTCTTCGCCAGGCCCCGGACCGTCGGCGATGCGGGCTTCTCCGGCTGGAACAGCCAGGTGTCGAACAGCGCGGCCAGCGGCTTGCCGGACACCCGCTCGGCGTACTTCTGGAAGTCGGCCACCGAGGCGTTGCCGTAGGCGTGCTCCTTCGGCCAGCCCTTCAGGATCGCGAAGAACGCGTCGTCACCGACCTCGTTGCGCAGTGCCTGGATGGCGAGGGCGCCCCGGTCGTAGACGGCACCGCTGAACTGCTCGTCGGGGCCCGGGTCGCCGGGCTTGACCGTCCAGAAGGGGTCGTCGGCCGGGTGCGAGGCGTACACGTAGTCGGCGAGTTCCTGCGTGGTGCCCTCGCCCTCGTGCTCGGACCACAGCCACTGCGCGTACCGGGCGAAGCCCTCGTTGATCCAGATGTCCTTCCAGCCCTTGATCGACACGTCGTCGCCGTACCACTGATGGGCCAGCTCGTGCACCACCACCGAGGTGTTGGAGCCGTTCGCGAACTGACGCGGGCTGTAGTAGACGCGGGTCTGCGTCTCCAGCGCGTAGCCGGTGGTGGTGTTCGGCACATAGCCGCCCGCCGAACTGAACGGATACGGCCCGAAGTAGTCGCTCAGCCAGTCCACGATCTCACCGGTGCGCTCCACGCTGGCCCGGGCGGCCCCGTCGTTGTCGCCCAGGTCCTTGCTGTAGGCGTTGATGACGGGCACTCCGCCGTCGGAGGTGCTGGTGGTGATGTCGAACCTGCCGACCGCGAGCGTGGCCAGATAGGTCGCCTGCGGCTTGTTCTGCCGCCAGTTGTAGCGGGTCCATCCCAGCTTCGAACTGGTCGACTGCAGCGTGCCGTTGGAGATGGCCTGGGTGCCGTCCGGCACGGCCACCGACACGTCGTAGGTGGCCTTGTCGCTCGGGTGGTCGTTGCTCGGGAACCACCACCAGGCGGCCTCGGGCTCGTCGGCGGCCACCGCGCCGTCCGGCGTGCGGTGCCAGGTGGAGAAGCCGTAGGCGCTCTTCGTCGACGGCACCCCGCTGTAACGGACCACGACCGTGATCGCGGTGCCCTTCGCCAGCGGCGTCTTCGGGGTGACGACCAGTTCGTGCTGGCCGGACGCCGAGAAGGACGCCTTGGCGCCGTTGACCCGCACCTCGCTGACGTCCAGCAGGAAGTCCAGGTCGAAACTGGACAGATCCTGCGTGGTCTTCGCCAGGATCGTCGCCGTACCCTGCAACTCGTCCGTCTTCGGCTGGTACTGCAGCCTCAGGTCGTAGTGCGAGACGTCGTAACCGCCGTTGCCGTAGTACGGGTAGTAGGGGTCGCCGATGCCCGGTGCGCCGGGGGAGTAACTCGCGGCCGATGCCGGGATCGCCAGCAGGAGGGAGGCCGCCGCGAGCGCGCCCGGTGCGATGATTCTGCGGTGCACGTCAGCTCCAAGTCGTAGGGACGTGAGTCCGTTCGGAGATCTGTCCGGAGCCTATTCAGTCCCTGTGGCCACTGACTTGTCCATGACCCCTCCTGTCACACGATCGCCATTCAGCCGTCACGCGCACCGGAAAGCCGTCTTCTGTACGGGCGTTGACCGGAGTACCGTCCGCGCATGCCGAAACGCACGCGCTCCACGACCTGGAGAACGCTCGTCACCGCTGCCGTCGCCGCCCTGACGGCCGCCTTCCTCACCCCGGCCGCCGCACAGGCCGCGCCCCGGGAGAGCAGACCCGTCTACTCCTACGCCGACGCCGTCCGCGAGTCCGTGTGGGTGGACACGGGCCTCGATGAGGACGGCGACGGACGGACCGACCGCGTCGCCGCCGACATCGTCCGGCCCGCCGAACCCGCCCGGCAGGGCCGCAAGGTACCCGTCATCATGGACGCCAGCCCGTACTACTCCTGCTGCGGGCGCGGCAACGAGAGCCAGCGCAAGACGTACGACGCCCAGGGCCGCGTCGTCCAGATGCCGCTGTTCTACGACAACTACTTCGTGCCCCGCGGCTACGCCTTCGTCGGCGTCGACCTCGCCGGCACCAACCGCTCCGACGGCTGCGTCGACGTCGGCGGCCGGTCCGACATCCTGTCCGCGAAGGCCGTGATCGACTGGCTGAACGGCCGCGCCCGAGCCTACACCAGCCGCACGGGCGGCACCCCGGTGACGGCCGGCTGGACCAACGGCAGAACCGGCATGATCGGCAAGAGCTGGGACGGCACCATCGCCAACGGCGTCGCCGCCACCGGCGTCAAGGGCCTGAAGACGATCGTGCCGATCAGCGCGATCTCCTCCTGGTACGACTACTACTTCGCCCAGGGCGCCCCGCTCTACGACGGCGGTCCCGACGAGCTGGCCGGCTACGTCGAGAGCGCCGACGCGCAGGCCCACTGCGCGGCCGTGCAGCAGAAGCTCGCCGACGGCAGCCCGCGCAGCGGCGACTGGACCCCGCTGTGGACCGAGCGGGACTACGTCAAGGACGCGGCGAAGGTACGCGCCAGCGTGTTCCTGGTGCACGGCATGCAGGACCTCAACGTCCGCACCAAGCACTTCGGCCAGTGGTGGGACGCCCTCGCCCGGCACGGCGTGGAGCGCAGGATCTGGCTCTCCCAGACGGGGCACGTCGACCCGTTCGACTACCGGCGCGGCGCCTGGGTCGACACCCTGCACCGCTGGTTCGACCACGAACTCCTCGGCTACGACAACGGGATCGACCGCGAACCGGTGGCCGACATCGAACGCCACCCCGACCAGTGGGTCACCTCCGCCGCCTGGCCCCCGCGCGGCACCCGCGCCGCGGTCCTGCACCCGGCCGCCGGCAGCCAGGCCGGCGTCGGCACCCTCGGCCTGCGCCCGGGCACCGGCGCCGAGACCTTCACGGACGACCCGGCGCTGAGCGAGACCGACTGGGCCGCGCACCTCACCACGGCCACACCCGAGAAGGCCGGCTTCCTCACGGCGCCGCTCACCCGGGACCTGCGCCTGTCCGGCTCCTCCACGGTGACGGTCACCGCGACCCCGACGACCGGCTCCGCCCATCTGTCCGCCGTGCTGGTCGACGTCGGCCCGGACACCATCCGTGACTACGCCGACCGCGCCGAGGGCATCACCACCCTCACCGAGCGCAGCTGCTGGGGCGAGAGCACGGCCGGGGACAGCTCCTGCTTCAAGGAGACCGCGGCGAAGACGGCCGCCGTCGACCACACCGTGGTCAGCCGGGGCTGGGCCGACCTCGGCCACCACGCCTGGCCGGCCCGGGGCGTCCCGCTGACGCCGGGCAGGGCGTACACCATCACCCTGGACCTCGCGGCCACCGACCACGTCCTCCCCGCGGGGCACCGGCTGGCGCTGATCGTCGCCGGTACGGACAAGGACCTCATCGACCCTCCGTCCACCCGGCCGACGCTCACCGTGGACCTGTCCCGTACGACGGCGACGGTGCCGCTGGTGGGCGGTGCGGGGGCGTTCGCCCGCGCCACGTCAGGCAGCGCCGGGGCGCCCGCGCCGACGGTTCTGGACGGCGTCGGGCCACCGCCTACCGTCCGGCACGTTCCGGCGAGCTGACGGGTCAGTGTGGGTTCGCCGCGCCGGTTCGGCGGTGGCCGGTCGTGGTCTCCCGCTCCGGGCGGTCGTGGGCTGGTCGCGCGGTTCCCCGCGCCCCTGGGGGAGTCGCGGTGCCGCGCGTTCGAACGCTCAGGGGCCGGGAACGCCACCCCGGCCCCTGCCCGCCGCTCGCTCAGGTCGTCGGGAACGCCAGGCCGGCCGCCTCCCGGGCGCAGCCCCACGCCACCGTGACACCGGCGCCGCCGTGGCCGTAGTCGTGCACCAGCACGCGGCCGTCCGGGAGGGGCCGCCGCTCCAGTCGTACCGCCTCCCGGGCCGGGCGTAGTCCCACCCGGTGCGTGAGGACGCGCGCGCCGGCGATCTCCGGCCGGACGGCCGCGCAGCGGGCGACGATCGCCTCGGCCGTGGCCGGCTCAGGCTCCAGGGACCAGTCGTCCTCCTCGGCCGTGCCGCCCAGGAGCAGCCCGCCCGGCTGCGGAATGAAGTAGGTGGACGCGGCCGAGGAGTGGTCCACGGAGGTGAACCAGCTGGTCACCCCCGGGTTCTCCACCACGACCAGCTGCCCGCGCACCGGCCGCACCGCCGGGTCCGGCACCAGGGAGCGGGCCCCGAGGCCCGCGCAGTTGATCACTACAGGGGCGGGCACGGCGGCCAGGTCGGTCACCTCGCGGACCTCCACCGTGCCTCCCGCTTTCTCCAGGCGCTGCCGCAGCCAGGCGAGATGCACCGGCATGTCGATCACCGGCAGCCGCGCCGCCAGCCCGTCGGCCGCCGCCCGCAGCCCCGGCACCCGGCCCGCCCACGCGCCCAGCCCGTCCAGCCGGGCCCCGTGGTGCACGCCGTCGACCAGCCGCACCCCCGTCTCCTCCGGCCGGCCCGCCAGCTCCTCGTACACCGCCAGGGATTCCAGCGCCCACGCGCCCGCCAGCGGCTCCGGTTCGATGCGGTACGGCCACCACAGACCGCCGGCGACCGCCGAGGTCGTCCGCTCGGCCGGCTCGCGCGCCCACACCCGCACCCGCCGCCCGGACTCGGCCAGCAGCACGGCCGTCGTCAGCCCGGCGATCCCGCTCCCGACCACGATCACTTCGTCACTCGGCCCACTGTCCACGTCAGGACGATAGGCCCCGCGTGGCCGGCTCCGTCAGCCCGGGCCCGCCACCGCTGACCGGCGGAGAACCTGGCCGAGACGCGCGCGTGCCGCCACTAGGATCGGCATCCTGATGACTGCCACCCTCGTTGCCAAGAACCTCGCCGCCGGACACGGCGACCGCTCCCTGTTCTCCGGGCTCGACCTGGTCGTCGCGCCCGGCGACGTGATCGGGCTGGTCGGGCCCAACGGCGCGGGAAAGTCGACCCTGCTGCGGATGCTCGCCGGACTCACCCCGCCCGAGCAGGGCGAACTGCGCCTGTCCCCGCCGGCCGCGACCGTCGGCCACCTGCCGCAGGAGCCGGAGCGCCGGCCGGAGGAGACCGTCCGGGAGTTCCTGGCCCGCCGCACCGGGGTCGCCGAGGCCCAGCGGGTCATGGACGAGGCCACCCAGGCGCTGGTCGACGGGGCGCCCGGCGCCGACGACGCCTACGCCGCCGCCCTGGAGCGCTGGCTCGGCCTGGGCGGCGCCGACCTGGAGGAGCGCGCGGAGGAGGTCGCCGACTCCCTCGGTCTCGCCGTGGACCTGGACCAGCCGATGACCGCCCTCTCCGGCGGCCAGGCGGCCCGCGCCGGCCTCGCCTCCCTGCTGCTCTCCCGCTACGACGTCTTCCTCCTGGACGAGCCCACCAACGACCTGGACCTCGACGGCCTGGAGCGTCTGGAACGGTTCGTCACCGGGCTGCGCGCGGGCACGGTCGTCGTCAGCCACGACCGCGAGTTCCTCGCCCGCACGGTCACCAAGGTGCTCGAACTCGACCTCGCCCAGCGGCAGATCAACCTCTACGGCGGCGGCTACGACGCCTACCTGGAGGAGCGCGAGGTGGCCCGCCGGCACGCCCGCGAGGAGTACGAGGAGTACGCCGACAAGAAGGCGGCTCTGCAGGACCGTGCCCAGACGCAGCGCGCCTGGATGGACAAGGGCGTGAAGAACGCCCGCCGCAAGGCCGGCAGCGACAACGACAAGATCGGCCGCAAGTTCCGCAGCGAGGCCAGCGAGAAGCAGGCCGCCAAGGCCCGGCAGACCCAGCGCATGATCGAGCGCCTGGACGTGGTGGAGGAGCCGCGCAAGGAGTGGGAGCTGCGGATGGAGATCGCCTCCGCGCCGCGCTCGGGCGCGGTCGTGGCGACGCTGCGGGACGCCGAGGTCCGGCGCGGCGACTTCACCTTCGGCCCGGTCTCCCTGCAGATCGACTGGGCGGACCGGATCGCGGTGACGGGGGCCAACGGATCCGGGAAGTCCACGCTGCTCGGCGCGCTGCTGGGCCGCGTCCCGCTCGACTCCGGGCACGCGGCCCTCGGCTCCGGGGTCCTGGTCGGCGAGGTCGACCAGGCCCGGGGGCTGTTCCACGGCCCCGAGACCCTGCTCGACGCCTTCTGCGCCGCCGTCCCCGACACCGAACCGGCGGAGGTCCGCACCCTGCTGGCCAAGTTCGGTCTGAAGGCCGGCCATGTGCTGCGCCCGGCCGCGACCCTCTCCCCGGGCGAACGCACCCGCGCCGCGCTCGCCCTGCTCCAGGGCCGGGGCGTCAACCTCCTCGTCCTGGACGAGCCGACGAACCACCTCGACCTGCCGGCCATCGAGCAGCTGGAGTCGGCCCTCGACGCCTACACGGGCACGCTCCTGCTGGTCACCCACGACCGGCGCATGCTGGACGCGGTCCGGGTGACCCGGCGCCTGGAGGTCGCCGCCGGCAAGGTGACGGAGCGCTAGGCCCTGTCGTCAAACTCCCGTCTGCCGCGCGACGCCATGCACGCACTCTCGCCGCACCGGGCCCCGACCCAAGTACATCCAGCACGCACCTGACGCCGCGCGGCCCGCCCTCCGGGCGGACGACGGGAGTTTGACGACAGGACCTACCGGCCCACGCGGTGGCGCGCGGCGCCGTCCATGGTTTCCGGGGCGGGACCGGGCCGGCTCACCTCGCCCGGTCCCGCCCCGCCCGTCAGCGCTTCTTCGGGTCCAGCAGGCCCGCGCGGCGCAGCGCGTCCGCCATCGCGCTGTTGGCCGGTGCCGGGGCCTGCCGGCCGCCGCGGTCACCGCCGCCGCGGCCCTGCCGCTGGCCGCCGCTCTGCCGCTGCTGCGGCGGACGGGCACCGCCACGCTGCTGCCGGCCACCGCCCTGGCCCTGCGGGGCGGCCTCGTCGTCCAGGCGCAGCGTCAGCGCGATCCGCTTGCGCGGGATGTCGACGTCCAGGACCTTCACCTTGACGATGTCGCCGGGCTTCACGACATCGCGCGGGTCCTTGACGAACGACTTCGACATCGCCGACACGTGCACCAGACCGTCCTGGTGGACACCGACGTCCACGAACGCTCCGAAGGCGGCCACGTTGGTGACCACGCCCTCCAGGACCATTCCGGCGGACAGGTCGGAGATCTTCTCCACGCCCTCCTTGAAGGTGGCCGTCCGGAACGCGGGACGCGGGTCGCGGCCCGGCTTCTCCAGCTCCTTGAGGATGTCGGTGACGGTCGGCAGACCGAAGGTGTCGTCCACGAAGTCGGCCGGCCGCAGCGAGCGCAGCACCCCCGTGTTGCCGATGAGGGACGCCACCTCCTGGCCCGTGGTCTTCACCATGCGGCGCACCACCGGGTACGCCTCGGGGTGCACGCTGGAGGCGTCCAGCGGATCGGTGCCGCCGCGGATGCGCAGGAAGCCCGCGCACTGCTCGTACGCCTTCGGGCCGAGCCGCGCCACCTTCTTCAGCTCGGAACGGGACGTGAAGGGACCGTTCTGGTCCCGGTGGGCGACGATGTTCTCGGCGAGTCCGGCCGAGATGCCCGACACGCGCGCGAGGAGCGGCACGGACGCCGTGTTGACGTCCACGCCGACGCCGTTCACACAGTCCTCCACGACCGCGTCCAGCGAGCGGGACAGCTTCACCTCGGACAGGTCGTGCTGGTACTGGCCGACGCCGATCGACTTCGGGTCGATCTTCACCAGCTCGGCCAGCGGGTCCTGCAGGCGCCGGGCGATGGAGACCGCGCCGCGCAGCGACACGTCCATGTCCGGCAGCTCCTGCGAGGCGTACTGCGACGCGGAGTACACCGACGCGCCCGCCTCGGACACCACCACCTTGGTGAGCTTCAGCTCCGGGTGGCCGGCGATGAGTTCACCGGCGAGCTTGTCGGTCTCACGGGACGCCGTGCCGTTGCCGATCGCGATCAGCTCGACCGCGTGCTCCTTCGCGAGCCGCGCCAGCTTGGCGAGCGCCTCGTCCCACTTGTTGGCCGGGACGTGCGGGTAGATGACGTCCGTGGCGACGACCTTGCCGGTCGCGTCGACCACGGCGACCTTCACGCCCGTGCGGAAACCGGGGTCCAGGCCGAGCGTCGCGCGGGTGCCGGCCGGGGCGGCCAGCAGCAGGTCCCGCAGGTTCGCCGCGAACACGTTGACCGCCTCGTCCTCCGCGGCCGTCCGCAGCCTCAGGCGCAGGTCGATCCCGAGGTGGACCAGGATGCGGGTGCGCCAGGCCCAGCGGACCGTGTCCGTCAGCCACTTGTCGGCCGGGCGGCCCCGGTGGGCGATCCCGAACTTCGACGCGATGATTCCCTCGTACGAGGACGGGCCCTCCGTGGCCTCCTCCGGCTCCAGGACGAGGTCCAGCACCTCCTCCTTCTCCCCGCGCAGCATCGCCAGGATCCGGTGCGAGGGCAGCTCGGTGAACGGCTCGGCGAAGTCGAAGTAGTCGGCGAACTTGGCGCCCGCCTCCTCCTTGCCCTCGCGCACCTTCGCGGCCAGCCGCCCGCGCACCCACATGCGCTCGCGCAGCTCGCCGATCAGGTCGGCGTCCTCGGAGAACCGCTCGGTGAGGATCGCCCGCGCGCCCTCCAGCGCGGCCTGCGGATCGGCGACGCCCCTGTCGGCGTCCACGAACGCGGCGGCGGCCGCCAGCGGTTCGACCGTGGGGTCGCCGAGCAGTCCCTCCGCGAGCGGCTCCAGGCCCGCCTCGCGCGCGATCTGCGCCTTGGTGCGCCGCTTGGGCTTGTAGGGGAGGTAGATGTCCTCCAGACGCGCCTTCGTCTCCGCGCCGCGGATGCGCGCCTGAAGCTCCTCGGTGAGCTTGCCCTGCTCCCGCACCGACTCCAGGATCGCGGTCCGCCGCTCCTCCAGCTCCCGCAGATAGCGCAGCCGCTCCTCGATGGTGCGCAGCTGCGCGTCGTCGAGCATCTCGGTCGCTTCCTTGCGGTAGCGAGCGATGAAGGGCACGGTCGAACCGCCGTCGAGCAGTTCCACCGCGGCCTTCACCTGCCGCTCCCGTACGCCGAGCTCCTCGGCGATCCTGCCTTCGATGGACCCTGCTCCGAGGGACCCGGGTGTCGTCACGATCCCGTACCGCCTTCTCCACTGAGGTTGCGCGGCAATTGTGGCAGGTGACACCGACAACCGGGGATCAGGGCGGCACCCGGCGGGGCGCCGGGCCCGGCGTCAGGCCCGGCTCCCGCGCGCGGAGGACGACGCTCCGCCGAACAACCGGGCGAGCGCCCGGAACGGGAGCGTGACCACCGTGGCGACGGCGCCGCCGATCTGCCGCAGTACGTCTGCGAGGGCACGGAACACGGAACGATCTCCTTTCGTCGTGGGCTCTCGTCACCCCGGGTACCTCCGGACGGCGCGGGAAACCCGGGGCAGCACCCGGGAACTCCAGAACCCCCGTGGCAGAAAAGGTGGGAAATCCGTCGTTGCTGCCGCGCGCGGGGCCGCCCAGAATCGAGGCCATGACGCAGCGAACCGTCCTCGTCACCGTCTTCGACGGCGTGCAGAGTCTCGATGTCACCGGCCCCATGGAGGTCTTCGCCGGCGCGGAGAAGCACACCCCGGGCTCGTACCGGGTCCGCACGGCCTCCGTGGACGGCGGGCCGGTGCGCACCTCCAGCGGGCTGACCGTCGTACCGGACGGATCGCTGGCGGACACGGCGGATCCGCACACCCTGCTGGTCCCCGGCGGGGAGGGCACCCGCGACCCCGATCCGCGGCTGGTGGAGTGGCTGCGCGCGCACGGCCCGCGGGCCGCGCGCCTGGTCTCCGTGTGCACCGGTGCGATCCCGCTGGCGCGGGCCGGGCTCCTGGACGGCCGGCGCGTCACGACGCACTGGGCGTACTGCGACAAGCTTGCCCGGGACCACCCCGCCGTCCGGGTCGACCCAGACCCGATCTTCGTGCGGGACGGACACGTGGCCACCTCCGCCGGGGTCACCGCGGGCATCGACCTCGCCCTCGCGCTGGTGGAGGAGGACCTGGGCCGGCAGGTGGCGCTGACCATCGCCCGCCATCTCGTGGTGTTCCTGCGCAGGCCGGGCAACCAGGCCCAGTTCAGCGCCCAGCTGGCCGTCCAGGCGGCCCGCCGGGAACCCCTCCGGGACGTCCAGCAGTGGATCACCGAACACCCGGACGGCGACCTCGGTGTCGAGGCGCTGGCCGCCCGCGCGGCCCTCTCCCCGCGCCACTTCGCCCGCGCCTTCCAGGCGGAGACCGGCATGACACCGGGCCGGTACGTCGACCGGGTCCGCCTCGAACACGCGCGCCGCCTGCTGGAGGACACCACCGACGGCATCGAACAGGTCGCCCGCGCCAGCGGCTACGGCACACCGGAGGCCATGCGCCGCGCCTTCCTGCGCACCCTGGGCGCGTCCCCGGCCGAGTACCGCCGCCGCTTCCGCCCCGCCCCCGTCGTCTGACGGATGCTCACCCACCATACGAGTCAAGGGAATTCCATGCAGATCGCCATCGTGCTCTACGACCGCTTCACCGCCCTCGACGCCATCGGCCCCTACGAGACCCTCGGCCGGCTCCCCGGCTCCGAGACCGTCTTCATCGCCGAGCGCACCGGAGGCGTCCGTACCGACACCGGGAACCTGGCGCTCATCGCCGACCGGACCCTCGCCGACGTGCCGTCCCCGGACATCGTGATCGTCCCGGGCGGTCCCGGGCAGAGCGAGCAGATGGAGAACACCGTCCTGCTGGACTGGCTTCGCGCGGCGGACGCCACCAGCACCTGGACCACCTCGGTGTGCACCGGCTCGCTGCTGCTGGCCGCCGCCGGGCTGCTGCGCGGCCGCCGCGCCACCTCGCACTGGCTCGCGCTGGACCAGCTGCGCGGCTTCGGGGCCGAACCGACGGGGGAGCGGGTGGTCGTGGACGGCAAGTACGTCACCTCGGCGGGCGTGTCGTCCGGCATCGACATGGGCTTGACCCTCCTCGGCACCGTCGCCGGCGACGAGCACGCCCAGTCCGTCCAGCTGCTGACCGAGTACGACCCCCAGCCGCCGTACGACGCCGGTTCACCGGAGAAGGCGCCCGCGCACCTCGTCGAGAAGTGGCGTGCCGCGAGCCGTTTCATCCTGACGTAGACACGCTCCAGGTGAAGCGCGGCTGCCGGCGCTCCAGGAACGCGGCGACTCCCTCCTCGACGTCGCCGCTGCCGCGCGCCTGGGCGGCCCAGTGGGCGTCACGGTCGGTGCGGCCGGCGGCGAACTCCTTGGCGGCGGCCTGGGTGAGCTGCGAACGGGACACCAGGACCCGGGTCAGGTCCGCGACCCGCTTGTCCAGTTCCCCCTCCGGCAGCACCTCGTCCACCAGGCCGGTGCGCAGCGCCCGCCCGGTGTCGATCAACTCGGCCGTGAACAGCAGGTACTTGGCCGTGGCCGCGCCGACCAGGGACACCAGCCGGCGGGTCGAGGAGGCCGGATAGACGACACCGAGCCGGGCCGGTGTCACCCCGAACAGCGCTCCCTCCTCCGCCAGCCGCAGGTCACAGGCCGCCGCGAGCTGCGCCCCGCCGCCCACGCAGTGGCCGCGCACCGCGGCGAGGGTCGGCTTGGGGAACGCGGCCAGGGCCTCCTCGGCGGCCACCGCCAGGGCCGGTGCCTCCTCCGGTGCGTCCTGGAGCGTGGAGATGTCGGCACCCGCGCAGAAGGTCCCGCCCTCACCGGTGAGCACCAGAGCCCGGACCCGGGGGTCACGGGCCAGCGCGTCCAGCAGCGGGGGGAGGGCCCGCCACATCGCTGTCGTCATGGCGTTGCGCTTGGCGGGATGACGGATCACCACGGTGGCGACGGAGTCGGTGACCTGGTGGGACAGCTGGGGCTCCATGCGGGGATCGTAGCGTCGGCCTCGTACAACCCGACTAGTTCGCGAACCGGCGCCGAGGAAACAGGAACAGTCCCGCCCGCGACGAGGTCATACGGAGTCGGTCAGAAACCGTTCGATACCCGCCTACTTGTGTTCAGGCATCCGGACCCGAGCGGATCGTTACCAACACTCGACGTGTGGTGACAATCGAGCGCGAGGGTGGCGACCGGACGATGGACAACCACGGGCGCGAGGACGGTCCGCGCCCAGCGGGGGGCGGCGACAGGCCGCCGGATCCACTGCCGTACGAAGGCGTCTGGCGGTTCACCGCGGCCGCGGTGGACGCCTCGGTCCCGCAGGCCCGGCACGCGGTGCGGGACCTGCTGCTGCGCCAGGGTGTGCCGGTCTCCGACGACCTGGTGCACGGGCTGCTGCTGATCGTCTCCGAGCTGGTCACCAACGCGGTCCGGCACGCGGCGCTGCTGTCGCCGGTGCTGGCCGTGGAGGTGGCCGTCGGCGCCGAGTGGGTGCGGGTGTCCGTGGAGGACAACCACCCCTACCGCCCGACGGCCCTGGAGGCCGACCACGGCCGGACCGGCGGCCGGGGCCTCCTCCTGGTCCGCGAGGTGGCGCGGGAGGCGGGCGGGGTGGTCGACGTGGAGCACACCGCGAGCGGCGGCAAGGTGATCTGGGCCGCCCTCCCGCTCAAGCCCCCCTCACTGCCGTAGCGCCCGCCGGCCGACGGCCCGCCCCTGGCCGGTGACGGCACCGCCGGCCGTGGCGGCTACCAGCCGGCGGACGGGCCCGTCAGTTCCCTGATGGCCGGGCGGGCGGCGTCCAGGACGGTCATGAACCAGGCCGAGAACGGGTCCCGGGCATGCCGCTCGGCCAGCTCGGCCGCCGTCACGAAAGCGGCCTGGGCGACCTCCTCCGGGTCCGGCCCGAGCGGCGCCTGCACCAGACCGACGAACAGATGGTTGAACTCCTGCTCCACCAGGCCCGAGGCGGGGTCCGGGTGGTTGTAACGGACCGTGCCGGCCTCCGCGAGCAGCGACGGCGACACGCCCAGCTCCTCGTACGTGCGCCGGGCCGCCGCCGCGAACGGCGCCTCGCCCGGGTACGGGTGACCGCAGCAGGTGTTGGACCACACACCGGGGGAGTGGTACTTGCCGAGCGCCCGCTGCTGGAGCAGCAGCCGGCCCTGCTCGTCGAAGAGGAACACCGAGAACGCGCGGTGCAGCTGCCCCGGCGGCTGATGGGCGGCGAGCTTCTCCGCCGTACCGATCGTCACACCCTTCTCGTCGACCAGTTCCAGCAAAATCGCCTCTGCGGTGCCCTTCGACGAGCTGTGCGTCGCGGTGGCAGGTGTGATCGGCATACCCATCCTTCGCCTCGGTCTTCGCACCCCAAGTCTGCCGTACGAATCCGGCACTCCCGGCACGTCGCGCACGTCGGCGCGCGGCGCGGCAGCGGGAGCCGGACCCGGTAGATCATCGTGCCCGGAGCCGGCCGCGGGGAACCGTCCGGGGGTGCGCCGAACGGCAGTGCGCGCGGTCAGTGGCACAGCCGCGCTTCGTGCTCCGCGTGCCCGCCCGGCTCCAGCTGGAAGGTGCAGTGCTCCACGTCGAAGTGATCGCCCAGGCAGCCCTGCAGTTCGTGCAGCACCTTCTCGTGCCCGATGGCGGTCAGCACCTCGGAGCTGACCACCACGTGCGCCGACAGCACCGGCATGCCCGAGGTGATCGTCCAGGCGTGCAGGTCGTGGACGTCCTCCACGCCGTCCAGCGCCAGGATGTGCGCCCGGACGTCCGCCATGTCGACGCCCTTGGGGGCCGCCTCCAGCAGCACGTCCAGCGTCTCGCGCAGCAGCTTCAGCGTCCGCGGCACGATCATCAGCCCGATGACCAGCGAGGCGACCGGGTCCGCCGCCTGCCAGCCGGTGGCCAGGATCACCGCCGCCGAGATCAGCACCGCCACCGAGCCCAGCGCGTCCGCGGCCACCTCCAGGAAGGCGCCGCGCACGTTCAGGCTCTCCTTCTGCCCGCGCATCAGCAGCACCAGCGAGACGGAGTTGGCCACCAGGCCGATCAGACCGAACACGACCATCAGGCCGCCCCGGGTCTGCGCCGGCTCCGTGAACCGCTGGACCGCCTCGTACAGGACGTATCCGCCGACCCCGAGCAGCAGCAGACAGTTGGCCAGGGCCGCGAGGATCTCGGCGCGGGCGTAGCCGTAGGTGCGGTTGGTGCTCGCCGGGCGGTTCGCGAAGTGCACGGCGAGCAGGGCCATGCCGAGGCCCACCGCGTCCGTCGCCATGTGCGCCGCGTCCGCGATCAGCGCGAGCGAGTCCGCGAGCAGGCCGCCGGCGATCTCGACGACCATGACCGTGAGCGTGATGCCCAGCGCGATCCTCAGCCGGCCCCGGTACGCGGCCGTGGCCGTACCCGTGGCCGGCGCGTGGGAGTGCGCGTGCCCGTGGTCGTGCCCTGCCCCCATGACTACCGCCTTCCGTGTGGCTGCCCGGAAGCCAGTGAACTACGGGGCGGGGGTAGGGGGCAACGCGGCACTGAACACCGTTGTCATGTGCCGTGACCTGCGGAAACGTTACGCAGGTCACGGCGCCGGAGGGCTGTCTCAGCTGCCGTGGTGCAGCCGCCAGCCCGCCCATGCCGACTCGATCATCTCCCGCACCCCGCGCCGGGCCCGCCAGCCCAGTGCTTCGGCGGCCCGCTCGGCCGAGGCCACCGCGCGCGGCGCGTCACCGGGGCGGCGGCCCTCCATCACGGGCGCCCGGCGGTCCCCGGTGACCTCCCCGATGACCGTGATCAGCTCGCGCACCGAGACGCCCTCGCCCCGGCCGATGTTCAGCGTCAGATCACCGGTGAGGTCCCCGGCGGCCAGCCGGCGCGCCGCCGCCAGGTGGGCCTCCGCGAGGTCGGCGACGTGGATGTAGTCCCTGACGCAGGTGCCGTCCGGCGTCGGATAGTCGTCGCCGAAGACGCGCGGGGCCTCGTCCCGGGTGAGCCGGTCGAAGACCATCGGCACGATGTTGAACACACCCGTGTCCGCCAGCTCCGGCGCCGCGGCGCCGGCCACGTTGAAATAGCGCAGACACACGGTGGAGATGCCGTGCGCGCGGCCCGCCGCCCGCACCAGCCACTCGCCGGCCAGCTTGGTCTCGCCGTACGGGTTCACCGGGACGCACGGGGTGTCCTCGGTGATCAGGTCCACGTCGGGGTTGCCGTACACGGCCGCCGACGACGAGAACAGCAGGCGGTCGATGCCCGCCTCGGCGACCGCGTCCAGGAGCGTGGCCAGACCGCCCACGTTCTCCCGGTAGTAGCGGGTGGGCTGGGCCACCGACTCCGCGACCTGCTTGCGCGCCGCGAGATGGACGACGCCCGTCACGCCGTACTCCGCGAAGACCCGCTTCAGCAGCGCCCCGTCCAGCGTCGAACCCTGGACCAGCGGCACCTCGGCCGGCAGCCGCGCGGGCACGGCCGCCGACAGGTCGTCCAGCGCCACGACGTTCTCCCCGGCGCCCGCCATGGCCCGTGCCACATGCGCCCCGATGTATCCGGCTCCGCCGGTGATCAGCCATGTCATGGTCGCCCACCCTATGCCGAACGGCCCGGTGTCCCGGTTGCCCGGGTCTGCCCCATGGGTTTGTGGGCCGGGCCCCGGATCCCCGATGATGATCGCGGCAAAGGCCGGGGCAGCCCCCGTGGGCCGGACCGTGAACGGCCGGTGAACACCGGCTCCGGACCATCCGATAGCCTCTGCCGACATGCCGCCCGGGTGCCGCAGGCAGGGCGCCCCACCATGCAAGAGACCGGCGCCCGCGCGCCGGCACCCAGGGAGTGAGTTCGGTTGTCGACCGCCATCGTCACCGGTCAGCCGGTCCCCGGATCGTCGCTGGAGAACGATCTGCGGTCCCTCGGCTTCGATGTGCGCGTGGCCGCCGACGCCGCCGAGACGGAGTCCCTGCTCGCCTCCGTGCCGGCCGACCGGCGCGTGGCCCTGGTCGACGCCCGCTTCGTCGGCCACCTCCACGCGCTGCGCCTCGGCCTGACCGACCCGCGCTTCCCGCTCGCCGCCGTGCCCGGCGCCGTCACCGCCCAGCCCGCCGCCCGGCAGGCACTCACCCGGGCCGTGGCCCGCGAGACCTCCGCGGACGGCGGTACGGCCACCGCCCGCGCGGCCGAGGGCGGCGCCCCCGCGCTCGCCCTGGACAGCCTCGCCGACCGCGTCGCCGGCGCCCTCGACGCCGACGGCGGCGCCGTGCACCGGCCCGAGCTGGGCAGCCTGGTCGCCACGGTGCCGGCCGACCCGCAGACCCGCAACGAGGCCCGGCAGGCCGTCGCCGCCGTCGACGACGAGGCCGTCCGCCTGAAGTCGGCCGTGAAGTCCCGGGACGGCTTCTTCACCACGTTCCTCATCAGCCCCTACTCGCGCTACATCGCCCGCTGGTGCGCCCGCCGCGGCCTGACCCCGAACCAGGTCACCACGGCCTCGCTGCTCACCGCCCTGATAGCGGCCGGCTGCGCGGCGACCGGCACCCGCGGCGGCTTCGTCGCGGCCGGAGTGCTGCTGATCGCCTCCTTCGTCCTGGACTGCACCGACGGCCAGCTCGCCCGCTACGCCCTGAAGTACTCCACCCTCGGCGCCTGGCTCGACGCCACCTTCGACCGGGCCAAGGAGTACGCCTACTACGCCGGCCTCGCCCTCGGCGCGGCCCGCGGCGGCGACGACGTGTGGGCCCTCGCCCTCGGCGCCATGATCCTCCAGACCTGCCGGCACGTGGTCGACTTCTCCTTCAACGAGGCCAACCACGACGCCACCGCCAACACCAGCCCCACCGCCGCCCTCTCCGACAAGCTCGACAGCGTCGGCTGGACCGTCTGGCTGCGGCGGATGATCGTGCTGCCGATCGGCGAGCGCTGGGCGATGATCGCGGTCCTCACCGCGGTCACCACCCCCCGGATCACCTTCTACGCCCTGCTCGCCGGCTGCGCCTTCGCGGCGACGTACACCACGGCGGGCCGGGTGCTGCGCTCGGTGACCCGCAAGGCGCGGCGCACCGACCGGGCGGCGCAGGCCCTCGCCGACCTCGCCGACTCCGGACCGCTCGCCGCGTCCCTGCGGCGCGTGGCGGGGAAGGGCCTGCCCGGGCTCGCCGTGCCCGCCGTCGCCCTGCTCGGCGGCGCCGCGGCCGTGGCCTGCTCGGCCCTCACGGACTTCGGCGGGCCGCTGCCGGTCGCCGGCGCCGTGGTGTACGTCCTCACCTCGGCCCTCGCCGTCGCCCGCCCCCTCAAGGGCGCCCTCGACTGGCTCGTCCCGCCCTTCTTCCGGGCCGCCGAGTACGGCACGGTCCTCGCCCTGGCCGGCAAAGCGGGCGTGAACGGGGCCCTTCCAGCGGCTTTCGGCCTGGTGGCGGCCGTCGCCTACCATCACTACGACACGGTGTACCGCATCCGCGGCGACGCCGGAGCGTCCCCGGCCTGGCTGGTGCGCGTCATCGGGGGGCACGAGGGGCGGACGCTGCTCGTCGCCGTTCTGGCCGCGGTGCTCACCGCCGCGCAGTTCAAGGTCGCGCTCACCGTCCTCGCCGTGGCCGTCGCCCTGGTGGTGCTCGTCGAGAGCATCCGCTTCTGGGTGTCCGCCGGGGCGCCCGCCGTACACGACGAAGGAGAACCCGCATGATCGGCCTCGTGCTGGCGGCCGGCGCCGGACGGCGTCTGCGCCCCTACACCGACACCCTCCCCAAGGCCCTGGTGCCGGTGGGTCCCGAGGGAGCGGAGGAGTCGCTGACGGTCCTGGACCTGACCCTGGGGAACTTCGCCGAGGTGGGGCTGACCGAGGTCGC
>NZ_JBFATL010000018.1:0-102147 GCF_040678315.1 Streptomyces sp. NPDC052721
GCCCTCGTACTGGATGTACTTGGGTCGGGGCCCGGTGCGGCGAGAGTGCGTGCATGGCGTCGCGCGGCAGACGGGAGTTTGACGACAGGACCTAGGGCGGCCGGGAGGGCCGCATGGGCGAGGGGCGGCCGGTAAGGTCCGGCCGCCCCTCGTCACCGTGCCGGTGCGGTCAGGGCTTGGGCGTGGCGTGCGGGGCGCAGGTCACGTCGTTGCCGTCCAGCGTGCCGTCGAGCAGGTAGGCGTCGACGCGCTGGTTGATGCAGGGGTTGACCAGGCTGGTCACGCCGTGGGAGCCCGCGTTGTTCTCCGTGATCAGGCGGGAGCCCTTGAAGCGCTTGTGCAGTTCGACGGCGCCCGCGTACGGAGTGGCGGCGTCACGGGTGGACTGGACGATCAGGACCTTCGGCAGTCCCTTGTGCGTCCTGACGTCGACCGGGGTGTGCTGCTTGCTCGGCCACGTGGCACAGGGCAGGTTCATCCAGGCGTTGGCCCAGGTCATGAACGGGTGGTCCGTGTTGAGCCGGGTGTTGTCCCGGTTCCACTTCTGCCAGCTGGTGGGCCACTTGGCGTCGGCGCACTCGACGGCGGTGTAGACGGCGTTGCCGTTCTCCGCGCTGATGTTGCCGGCGGTGTCCGACAGGTCGGGGGCGGCGGCGTCGACCAGCGCCTGGGTGTCACCGGCGACGTACTTGCTGAAGACCGTCGCCACCGGCACCCACGAGGAGTCGTAGTACGGCGCGCTCTGGAAGAAGGAGATCAGTTCGGCCGGGCCGACGACCCCGCCGATCGGGTTCTTCTTGGCGGTGGCGCGCAGCTGGAGCCACTTGTCCTGGACGGCGGCGCGGGTGGTGCCGAGGTGGAAGGCGGCGTCGTTGGCGGCGACCCAGTCCTGCCAGTCCTTCCAGCGGCCCTCGAAGGCGACGTCCTGGTCGAGGTTGGCCTCGTACCAGATCTTCTCGCGGGAGGGGTTGACCACGCTGTCCACGACCATGCGGCGCAGGTGGCCCGGGAAGAGCGTGCCGTAGACGGCGCCGAGGTAGGTGCCGTAGGAGACGCCGAGGTAGTTGAGCTTCTTCTCGCCCAGCGCGGCGCGGATGACATCGAGGTCGCGGGCGGTGTTCGGCGTGGTCATGTGCGGCAGCATCGCGCCGCTGCGTTCGGCGCAGCCCTCCGCGTACTCACGGGCCAGCTTGCGCTGCGCGGTCTTGTCGGCCTCGCTGTCGGGCACCGGGTCCAGCTTGGGTGCCTTGACGAACTCCTGCGGGTCGACGCAGGAGATGGGCGCGGAGTGGCCGACGCCGCGCGGGTCGAAGCCGACGAAGTCGTAGGCCTTGGCGACGTTCGCCCACACCGGGGCCTTCGTGGTGACCCGGCGCGGGAAGCGCAGACCGGAGCCGCCGGGGCCGCCCGGGTTGTAGACGAGCGCGCCCTGGCGCTCCTTGTCGGTGCCGGTGTTGCCGATGCGGTCCACGGCGAGCTTGATCTGCTTGCCGTAGGGGTGGGCGTAGTCGAGCGGCACGCTGACCCAGCCGCACTGGATGGGCTTCTCCAGCCCCCAGTCGGCCGGGCAGTCCTGCCACTTGATGCCTGCCTTGGCGGCCCGGGCGGCGGCGATCTCGGCGCCCTTGGCCTCCCGGTCCTGCGCGGGCCGGCTGACGGCACCGGCCGTGGGTGCCGCGACCGCGCCGGCGATCAGGGTGGCGGTGACGAGTGCTCCAGCGGAACCGAGTGCCATCAGGCGGCTCTTCGGTCTGTTGTCCCTCAAGTGGGCCCCTCCCCGTACCTCGCTGCGAGTTGTCAGGCGGGGATCCTCTCGGCTGTGAGCCGGCTGGGGACAGGGGTCGCCACGTATCTTTACCAATCCGATAACCGGATGATCATGTTCGGTTCCTCGGCTGCCCGGATGCCTCAGCCGAGTTCGGTCAGTGCCTCGTCCAGGAGCCCGCGCAGTCGCAGCGCGTCCGGCGCGACGACGGTGACAAGGGCGGCGGGGCCCGCCAGGGGTACCAGCGAGGCATACTCTCCCAGCATCCGCGCGGTCGCCGGTGCTTCCGTGAACTCGGGGCGCACGACGACCAGTTGTCCCACCGCACGGCACCCCGACAGCACGGCCGGCCCGTCCCAGCCGCCGGGCGCGCCGCGGCCGCAGGCCAGTTCCTGGTCCAGTACGGTCCGGCCCGCGACCCGTACGGTGAGCCGGCTGGTGAGGCGCCCGGACTGCTCCCCGGCCCGCCCCAGCACCTGCTCCTCGCGCAGCACGAGCCGGGCGCCGGCGGCGAGGTCGGCCCGGGTGGTGACGCACAGGTCGCTGCCGCCGGCGGAGATCAACTGCTCGGGCAGCCAGCGCAGTTCGGCACCGTCGGCCACGTCCAGCCGGACGTCGTACCGGGCCTCGCCCTTGGCCTGGCCCGGCAGGGCGAGGGTGGCCGCGGCCGACCCGACGTGCAGCCGGGCACCCTCCTCCACCCGCGCCGTCAGCGTGAAGCGGTCACCGCCGAGCGGCCCGCTCATCGCGCCGACGACCATGACCCTCGCCTCGGCTCCGGCCGACCGGGTGCGGCGCGGCGCCAGCGGGCCCTCGCCGTCCAGGACGGGCAGGGCCGTACCGCCGCGGCCGTCGGCGCGGGCGACGATCCGGGCGCTTCCCCGGACCCCGGTGACGGTCACGCCGTCCACGCGGCGAGCCGCTCCCGGACCCAGGCGGCCACGTCGGCGACGCCGCTCTCGCCGCGCAAGGACTGGAAGACGACGGGGAGTTCGGCCCGCTGCGCCTTGGCGTCGGCGGCCATCCGGGCGAGGTCGGAGCCGACGTGGGGAGCGAGGTCGGTCTTGTTGACGACGAGGAGGTCGGCGGTGGTGACGCCGGGTCCGCCCTTGCGCGGGATGTCGTCGCCGCCGGCCACGTCGATCACGAAGATCTGGGCGTCCACGAGTCCCTTGGAGAAGGTGGCGGTGAGGTTGTCGCCGCCGGACTCGACGAGGATCAGGTCCAGGGGGCCGACCGCGTCCTCCAGGTCCTCGACGGCCTCCAGGTTGGCGGAGATGTCGTCGCGGATGGCGGTGTGCGGGCAGGCGCCCGTCTCGACGGCGGTGATCCGCTCGGGCGGCAGCACGGCCTCACGGAGCAGGAACTCGGCGTCCTCGCGGGTGTAGATGTCGTTGGTGACGACGGCGAGGGACAGCTCGTCGCGCAGCGCCCGGCAGAGGGCGGCGACGGTGGCGGTCTTGCCCGAGCCGACCGGGCCGCCGAGCCCGATCCGCAGGGCACGGCGGGTCCCGTCGGGGCGGCGCGCGTCCGCGCTGAGGGCGGCGGGGGCGGGGTGGGTGTGGTCGAGGTGCATGTACGGCTCCTGTGGTCGGTCGGTTTTCAGCCGGGCGAGTCGGGTGTGCGGGGCGGGCGGACTCATGACGCGAACAGCCGCACGGGCCAGCCGGCGTGCCACTGCGCACCCACCTCCAGCAGGGGCGCGGAAGCCGCGGGCAGCGCGTCGACCCCCTCGTCGGCCACCCTCCGCGCCGCTTCCACGGCGGAGTCCGCCACGCGGTCCAGCTCGGGAGCCAGCCGGGCCAGAACTCCGGTCGCGTCGAACGGGTCGAGGCTCAGCAACCGCACGGTGGCCGTCGCCGGCCCGCTGACGCTCTCGTACACCGCGCAGTGGGCCGCGTCCTCGGGCGTGAGTCCGGCCGCCCGGGCGGCGAGACCGAGCACGACCGGCTGATGGGCGCCCTTGGGGAACTGGCGGGCCACGGCGTCCAGTTCGGCGGACGGCCAGGTCACCCTGGCGGCCCGCAGCAGCTGCCGGCCGAGGCGCCGCGCGGCGGCCCGCAGGGCCGGGGACGGCGTACGCGCGTCGGCCGCCGCGTCCAGCTCGCCCGGGTCGGCGCCGAGGACGGCCGCCGCGGCGAGCGCTGCCGCGACCAGCCCGGAGGTGTGCAGCCGGCCCCGGCAGAACTCCTCCAGGCTCGGGGCGTCGGTGATGCGGCCCGCCCTGACGGCGGCCTCCGCCCCACCGGAATGCGCGTGCCCTCCGGCGGGGAAGCGGCCGTCGGCCAGGACGAGCAGTGCTGCCCTGGCCACTAGAAGAGGAAGTAGCGCTGGGCCATGGGCAGTTCGGCGGCCGGGGTGGCCTCGACGAGTTCGCCGTCGATGTGCACGGCGAAGCTGTCGGGGTCGATCCGGACGTCCGGCCGGGCGTCGTTCTCGCGCATGTCGGCCTTGGTGACCGCGCGCGTGGACTCGATCGCCACGAACCGTTTGCCGAGCCCCAGCCGTTCCGGCAGCCCGTCCTCGATCGCCGGACCCGACACGAAGTTGACGGAGTTGGCGGCGGGGGCCCGGCCGATGGCGCCGTACATCGGGCGGGGCAGGATCGGCTGCGGGGTGGGGATGGAGGCGTTGGCGTCGCCCATCTGCGCGTACGCGATCTGCCCGCCCTTGATGACGAGGAGCGGCTTGACGCCGAAGAACGCGGGTTCCCACAGCACCAGGTCGGCGAGCTTGCCGGTCTCCACGGAGCCGGTCTCGGCGGCGAGGCCCTGGGCGAGCGCCGGGTTGATCGTGTACTTGGCGACATAGCGCCGCACCCGGTGGTTGTCGGCACGGCCGTCACCCGGCAGGGCGCCACGCCGGCGCTTCATGACGTGGGCCGTCTGCCAGGTGCGCAGGATCACCTCGCCCACCCGTCCCATCGCCTGGGAGTCGGAGGAGATGATCGAGATCGCGCCGAGGTCGTGGAGGATGTCCTCCGCGCCGATGGTGGAGGGGCGGATCCGGGACTCGGCGAACGCGAGGTCCTCGGGGACGGCCGGGTTGAGGTGGTGGCACACCATCAGCATGTCGAGGTGTTCCTCGGTCGTGTTGACGGTGAAGGGCCGGGTCGGATTGGTGGAACTGGGCAGGACGTTCGGCTGCGAGACCACCGTCATGATGTCCGGGGCGTGGCCGCCGCCGGCGCCCTCGGTGTGGTACGAGTGGATGCCCCGGCCCGCGATGGCGGCGAGGGTGTCGCCGACGAACCCGGCCTCGTTCAGGGTGTCGGTGTGGATGGCGACCTGGATGCCGGTGCGGTCGGCGACCGTGAGCGCCGCGTCGATGACGGCGGGCGTGGAGCCCCAGTCCTCGTGCAGCTTGAGGCCGACGGCGCCGCCGCGGATCTGGGAGAGCATCGCCTCGTGGCTGACGGTGTTGCCCTTGCCGAGGAAGCCGACGTTGACCGGGTAGGCCTCCATCGCCTCCAGCATCCGGGCCAGGTGCCAGGGACCGGGGGTGACCGTGGTGGCCTTGGAGCCCTCGGCGGGTCCGGTGCCGCCGCCGACCAGGGTGGTGACGCCGGAGGCCAGCGCCTCGTCGGCGACCTGCGGGCAGATGAAGTGGACGTGTGCGTCGATGGCGCCGGCGGTCAGGATGCGCCCGTTGCCCGCGATGATCTCGGTCTCGGGGCCGATGACCAGGTCGGGGTGGACGCCGTCCATGGTGTCCGGGTTGCCGGCCTTGCCGAGGGCGGTGATCCGGCCGTCGCGGATGCCGACGTCGGCCTTGACGACGCCCCAGTGGTCGACGACGACGGCGCCGGTGATCACGGTGTCGGGGGTGCCCTCGGCGCGGGTGGCGCGGGACTGGCCCATGGACTCGCGGATGACCTTGCCGCCACCGAAGACCGCCTCGTCGCCGGAGGCCCCGGGGCCGCCGGAGCGGTCCTCCTCGATCTCGATCAGCAGGTCGGTGTCGGCGAGCCGGATCCGGTCGCCGGTGGTGGGCCCGAACAGGTCGGCGTAGGCGGCACGGGAGATCTCAGGCATCGAGGGCGCCTCCGGTCTCCCCGCGCAGCCCCGGCACGATCCGGGCGCCGGTGAACGGCACGAGTTCGATCTCCACGGGGATGCCGGGCTCGAAGCGGACGGCGGTGCCGGCGGCGACGTTCAGCCGCTTGCCGCGGGCGGCGGCGCGGTCGAACTCCAGGCCCGGGTTGGCCTCGGCGAAGTGGTAGTGGGAGCCGACCTGGACCGGCCGGTCGGCGGCGTTGAGGACGGTCAGCCGGGTGACCTCGCGGCCCGCGTTGCAGACGACGGGGTCGTCCGCGAACAGGATCTCTCCGGGAATCATCGCGGCCCCCCTCAGATGATCGGCTCGTGGACGGTGACGAGCTTGGTGCCGTCCGGGAAGGTGGCCTCGACCTGGACGTCGTGGATCATCTCGGCGACGCCGTCCATGACGTCCTCCCTGGTCAGGATCTTGCGGCCGGAGGACATCAGCTCGGCGACGGTGCGGCCGTCGCGCGCGCCCTCCAGGATGTGCGACGTGATCAGGGCGACCGCTTCCGGGTGGTTGAGCTTGAGCCCGCGGGCCCTGCGCTTCTCGGCCACGTCGGCCGCCACGTGGATCAGCAGCCTCTCTTGCTCATGCGGGGTCAGTTGCACGTCCCACCTCACAGTCCTTGCTCCGGACCGTGCGGGGTCCGGTTGCCGCGGCCACCACGACGGGGACAGGTGTAACACACAGACAAATCCCCGGAGCTTCCTCAATCCGGGCAGAAAAACCCCTGGTGGCGTGGATCGGCAGGCTAGAACGCCGGAGTTTCAACGACGTTAACCAGACCTTGATCGACCCATGACCGGCCGATGGTCTTCCGCTGAGACGGGCGACTCAGGACGCGCCCGGCCTCCGGTGCTCCGCCGCGATCCCGAAGCGCTGCTGGTCGCGGGGCACGGAACCGGCCTCGTGGACGCGGGACACCGAGCTGACGATCTGCTCCTCGGCCGGCTCGTCCAGCGCGTCGAGCCGCTCCAGGTCGGCGGCCGAGACCAGCGCGACCAGCGGCTTGCCGTGCCGGGTCACGACGACGCGCTCACCGCCGTACACGACACGGTTGATCAGGTCGGCGAGTTCAGCCCTGGCTTGCGTCACCGGAATCTCGTAGGCCATACCCCCATCATAACGTCAGGTACGTCCTGTACATTCTTTACAGAAGTCGAGCCCATCGGGGCCTCGTCATGAGGAGGGGTATGTCCATGTCCCGACCGTCCGCCCGCCATGTCCTGCCCGAGTTCACCGAGCGCACCGGGAGCGCCGTACGCACCCTCGATCCGTACGCGAAGCTCTTCGAGGACCGGATCGTCTTCCTCGGCACGCCGGTCGACAACGCGGCCGCGAACGACGTCACGGCGCAGCTGATGTACCTGGAGCACACGGCGCCGGACCGGGACATCACGCTGTACGTCAACTCGCCGGGCGGCTCGTTCGACGCCATGGCGGCGATCTACGACACGATGCAGTACGTCAGTTGTGACGTGGTGACGTACTGCCTGGGCCAGGCCGGCGCCTCGGCCGCGGTGCTGCTCGCGGCCGGCGCTCCGGGCAAGAGGTTCACGCTGCCCGGCGCCCGCATGGTGATCGAGCAGCCCGCACTGCCCGAGCCGGTGCGCGGACAGCCCAGTGACCTGCTCATCCAGGCGGACGAGTTGACCCGGATCCGCTCGACGCTCGCGGAGATGCTCGCGCGGCACACAGGGCGCACGGCCGGGCAGGTCCACGAGGATCTGGAGCGCGACCTGATCCTCGACGCCGCCGGGGCGGTCGCCTACGGTCTGGTGGACGGCATCGTGCCGAGCCGCCGGGACACGCCCGGCGCACCGGACGCGAGGTGAGCCGCTCATGCTGCCGGACCTCCCGCCCCTGCCCGCGCTGACCCGCGCGGAGGGCGAGTTGATCGACCGTTACCTGGAGGCGGTCGACCTGCTGGGCCGCATCAACCCGGCCCGGCCCGGGGACACCTACCGCGGGCTGCGCGCGGCCCAGGCCCTGGTGCGCAAGGCGGCAGAGCTGCGCGACGCGCTCGCGCTGATGCACCAGCGGGGCGAGACGGAGCTGCACGGGGACACGCTGGCACGGGCGTTGCGGGTGCTGGACGGTGAGCGCCGGGCCGCTCGCGTCACGCTCCCGCCGGACGGCGTCGGCTGAGGCGGACGCTCCTTGCGGTCCGGGGGCCCGCGCGTCGACACGCGCCGTCCGGAAGGGACTTGAAACGGTCCGAACGACGTACCGCCGACCGGTGTACATCCAGATCGTTTCGCGGGCCTGCCGAGTTGCGCGGCACGCGACCACACGAGCCGCCTGAAGACGCTTCGCCCCAGGTCGGGGGCTACGTCCGGGATCTGACGGACGCTCGAACAGAGCAGTGTCCACCCGAACGGGTGAGTGGTGAGTAACGCCACAAATCCCCGATTCCGTTGGGATTTTCGGACAGTCGTGAGCCAAGATCCCTGTCTGACGACAAGCCCCCGCCACCGCGGCGGGGCGATCCGGGCGGACGCCGAGTCCTGCCGCCGCCCGGATGACCGGTCGACGGAGTGGATCGGCAGGAGTGGAGGACCCAAGCAAGGCGGGTCGCCGGAACTGATGTTCGTCTGTACGACACGGACGGGCGTCGGCTCCGGGCAACCCTTGGGGTGAAGCCGCGGCAACGCGGCCGGGCTACTTCGCCAGCCCGAATCCGACAGGTCATCCTTCACAGGCGGCTGACGAAGGGTTGCGCATGACTGCGCTCAATCGTGTCCCGTCGCTGATGGCCCGGGCCGGCACGGCCTCGGCTCTGACCCTTGCCGCCGTGGGCGGCTCGATCGCGGTGCCCGGCCTCGCCACCGACGCCTCCGCCGCGACCATGGCGACGAAAGCACTCAAGGTCGCGGCCTCGAAGAAGGGCGCCCCCTACGCGTGGGGAGCCACCGGGCCGCGCAGGTTCGACTGCTCGGGGCTGACGCTCTACTCCTACAAGAAGGCCGGCAAGAAGCTGCCGCGCACCGCCGCCCAGCAGTACAACAAGACGCACCACATCTCCGCCAGGAGCCGCAAGGCGGGCGACCTGGTGTTCTTCCACTCGGGTTCTTACGTCTACCACGTCGGCATCTACGCCGGTCACGGCAAGATCTGGCACGCCCCGAAGACCGGGGACGTGGTGAAGCTCGAGAAGATCTGGACGAGGAGCGTCTGGTACGGCCGGGTCAGCTGACCCGCCGTCAGGCAAGGAGCGACTCCAGCAGCAGGGCCGCTCCCAGCGCCGTCAGCGCCACCCCCGGTGCCGCCTGCAGCCCACGGGCGGCCCGGGGCCGGCGCAGCCACCTGCCGGAGCGGACGGGTGGTCCCGGCCGCGGCATTCTCCGGCGCCTGGACGGTCCCGGCGTGGCCACCGGCCGAACTGGAGCGGGCCCGGCACGAACTGGCCTGGCTGACCGGGCTCACCGGGGGCGCACAGCGGCTCGGCGCCTTCCCGGCCGCCGGGGTGCGTCTGCTGCCGCCGCCGGGGTTACGCGGTGGCGGCGCCGGGGTTACCGCGGTGGCGGCGCCTGCGAGGGTGATTTGACACTCACTCATGCCTGTCACTCGGCCACAGCCATCCTGGTGCCGACGCCGGTACCGTCTGGAGCCGGTCGCGGTGGAGGAGCTGGTCCCGGTGATCGCCTCGGGACACGCGCGTCCCAGCCCCTCGTCGCGGCTGCCGCCGCCGCGCGCTGGTCAGTGCCGGTTGGGGGTGGCCGTCGTACCGGAGATGGTGGCGCGGACCGCGACCACGCCCGTCGCGGTGCGGCCTCTGGAGGGCAGGCGGCTGCGCCGTACGATCCCGGTGGCGTACCGCGCGGAGGAGAGGGCCGCTGCGGTGGACGCCTTCCGGGCGCTGCTGCGGGAAGCGTTCGGGCGGGCGCATCTGACTGGGGGCGCCGGCGGGCCGGGCGTGGCCGAGCCGTGGGCCACGCGTGTCCGCCGTGCGCCGCTTGCCCGGTCCAGGAACGCCTCGGCCCCGTCCGGGAGGGCTACGGCTCCTGCTGGCCCGCCGGTACCGGGGCCGCCGGGATCGTCCAGGGGAGTTCGATCGAGACCGTCTTGCCGCCCTCTCGCGTGGGGCGGATGCGGAGTCTGCCGCCGCACTCCGCGGTGAGCCAGCGGATGATGACCATGCCGCGGCCGTTGTCCTGCTGGACGGCGGCGGGCAGTCTCTTCGGGAAGCGGGGGTGGCTGTCCGTGACACCGATGCGCAGATGTTCGTCATGGTGCAGCGCGATGTCGACCGTGAAGGTGGGTGACTGGCCGAAGGTGTGCTGTACGGCGTTCGTGGCGAGTTCGGAGACGATGAGGCGCACGGTGTCGGCGACGTCGGTGTCGGACGGCAGGCCCCACTCCGCCAGCGTGCCCACGACGTAGGAGCGGGCCGCGGAGACCGAGGCTGGATCGCTCGGCAGAGTGACGGATGCTTCCAGGTGGTCTGCCATGGCGACGTCGTCCCTTTCCCACGGGGCCGTGGTCCGACAAGTGGCGGAGGGTTCGAGTACGGTCCCGGACTGGTGCTTGTTCGCCAGACTGCCACCAACGGGCCGGTCACGGGGAGCGATCCACCAAGATATGCATATATCTGTCGCTCGAAGCGGTGAACTCTGCGACGCGAGACCGTATGTGGGCGGCCCGGAAGGAGTAAGGAGGAGCCCATGCAGAACGGTCCGGCGGTGCGCCGCCGCAAACTGGGCGCCGAACTGCGCATGCTGCGTACCGGTGCGGGGCTCACGAGCGGTGAGGCCGCCCGGCTGGTCGGCTGGCACCAGTCGAAGGTGAGCCGCATCGAGACCGGCGCCAGCGGTGTGAAACCGGCCGATCTGCGGTTACTGCTCGACGCCTATCAGGTGCGGGACACGCAGCTGCGCGAGTTGCTGCTGATGCTGGCGGGGTCGGAGGACGCGGGCGGCCGGCACCGCTGGTGGCACGCCTACCGCGGGGTGCTGCCGCCCACCTACCGGGACTTCATCAGCCTGGAGTCACAGGCGAGCGCGATGCGCACCCTGGAGACGACCGTGGTGCCGGGTCTGCTCCAGACGCCGGAGTACGCCCGCGCGGTCACCCGGGCGGCCGTGAAGGACCTGGACGAGGACCGCCTGGACACGCTGGTGGAGGTGCGCCTGGCCCGGCAGGACGTGCTGCGTTCCGACCCTCCGCTGGTGCTGAGCGCCGTACTGGACGAGGCGGTGCTGCGCCGCGAGGTCGGCGGTCCGGGGGTGATGGCCCGGCAGCTGGAACGGCTGATGGATGCCGCCCGGCTGCCCCAGGTACGGCTCCAGGTGCTGCCGTTCGCGGCGGGGGCGCATGTCGGACTCACCGGGCCTTTCGTTATCTTCTCATTTCCGAGCACTTCTGATCTGGACGTGGTTGTTCTCGACCAGTTGACGAGTAGCCTCTACCTGGAGCGGAAAGAAGACCTCATGGCCTACTCCGAGGCCTTCGACACCCTTCAGTTGCACGCCCTTTCCCCCAAGGAATCGTTGGACTACATCGCCGGGATAGGTGACGGCGCGTAAGGAGGCAACCATGTCAGCTCTGCCTCGGAACGTCCCTGCCAGTACCGACCTGCACCCCGTGCGCTGGCTGCGCAGCAGCTACAGCACGGGAGCCAACAACTGCGTGGAGACGGCCCGGCCGCGCTCCGGCCCCGCGGCCGGACTGCTCGCCGTGCGCGACTCGAAGAACCCCGCCGGACCCGCGCTGCTCTTCTCCGCCGGCAGCTGGGCGGAGTTCGTCACCACGCTCTGATCAGACATCAGCACGTCTGATCAGAGGTCAGCAAGCTCAGAGCAGAACCAATCACCCGTTGCTCACCCTCGTGCGACGCACGGCCGTGTACGCCGACTCATGGTCGTGTTTCGCCGATGACACGTACAGCGCGTTCGATCTCCGCCCCGGAGAGGTCAGCCCGGGCGGTCAGCCTCAGCCGGGAGATGCCGTCGGGCACGGAGGGGGGACGGAAACAGCCCACGGCCAGGCCTGCCGTACGGCAGTCGGCCGCCCAGCGCACCGCCTGCTCCGGGGACGGAGCCCGCACGGAGACCACCGCGGCGTCCGGACGCACCGCTTCCAGACCCGCGGCGGTCAGCCGTGCGTACAGCTCCGCGGCCACCTCGCGGGCCCGTGCCGCCCGTTCGGGCTCACGCTCCAGCAGCCGCAGCGCGGCCAGCGCGGCACCGGCCGCCGCCGGCGCCAGGCCGGTGTCGAAGATGAACGTCCGGGCCGCGTTGACCAGGTGGTCGATCACCCGGGCAGGGCCGAGCACCACCCCGCCCTGGCTGCCCAGCGACTTGGACAAGGTGGCCGTGACGACCACGTCCCCGGCGCCCGCGAGCCCGGCCGCGTACGGCGCGCCCCGGCCGCCCTCGCCCAGCACGCCGAGCCCGTGGGCGTCGTCCACGACCAGTCCCGCGCCGTGCTCCCGGCACGCCTCGGCCAGCGCGGTCAGCGGTGCCCGGTCCCCGTCGACGGAGAACACCGTGTCGGAGACGACGATCGCCGCTCCCCCGTGCGTCGCCAGGGCCTTGCGCACGGCCTCCGGATCGGCGTGGCCGACGACCTGCGTCTCGCCCCGGGCGAGCCGGCAGCCGTCGATGAGGGAGGCGTGGTTGCCCGCGTCGGACACGATCAGCGAGCCGTGCGGGCCGAGCGCGGTGACCGCGGCGAGGTTGGCGGCGTACCCGGAGGAGAACACCAGGGCCGCCTCGAACCCGCAGAACGCGGCCAGCGCCCGCTCCAGTTCGGTGTGCAGGGCGGTGGTACCGGTGACCAGCCGGGAGCCGGTGGCGCCGCCGCCCCAGGTCCGGGCGGCCTCGGCCGCTCCCTCGACGACCTCCGGATGGCGGGTCAGCCCCAGGTAGTCGTTGCTCGCCAGATCCAGCAGCGGCGCGTCGGCGGGGCGCGGACGCAGGGTGCGGACGAGTCCGGCGCGGCGGCGCGCCTCGGCCTGCTCGTCGATCCAGCCGAACACCATGGGTCCTCCGGTGCTTTTGTAGGTAGCGGACAGACCCTAGCGGTACGACCAGCCGCCCAGGGTGTGGCAATACCCACACGGTGAACCTGCTCCGTTGTGCGAAGTCTCCTTGGCCCGGGGCGGTCCCGTAGGACAGGATCAGGCCTCATGGACCTGCTGAACACGCTGGTGGACAAGGGGCTTCGGCGCGAGCTGCCGACCCGCGAGGAAGCGCTCGCCGTGCTGGCCACCTCCGATGACGACCTGCTCGACGTGGTGGCCGCGGCCGGCAAGGTGCGCCGGCACTGGTTCGGGCGCCGGGTGAAACTCAACTATCTGGTGAACCTCAAGTCGGGCCTGTGCCCGGAGGACTGCTCGTACTGCTCCCAGCGGCTCGGCTCCAAGGCCGACATCCTGAAGTACACCTGGCTCAAGCCGGACGAGGCCTCCCAGGCCGCCGCCGCGGGCCTCGCGGGCGGCGCCAAGCGGGTCTGTCTGGTGGCCAGCGGGCGCGGCCCGACGGACCGGGACGTGGACCGGGTCTCGGAGACCATCAAAGCGATCAAGGAGCAGAACGAGGGCGTCGAGGTGTGCGCCTGCCTCGGCCTGCTCTCCGACGGCCAGGCCGAACGGCTGCGCGCGGCCGGCGCGGACGCGTACAACCACAACCTCAACACCTCGGAGTCCACGTACGGGGACATCACCACCACCCACACGTACGCCGACCGGGTGGACACGGTGCACAAGGCGCACGCGGCCGGCCTGTCCGCGTGCTCGGGTCTGATCGCCGGCATGGGCGAGAGCGACGAGGACCTGGTCGACGTGGTGTTCTCGCTGCGTGAGCTGGACCCGGACTCGGTTCCGGTGAACTTCCTGATCCCGTTCGAGGGCACCCCGCTGGCCAAGGAGTGGAACCTCACCCCGCAGCGCTGCCTGCGGATCCTCGCGATGGTCCGGTTCGTCTGCCCGGACGTGGAGGTCCGGATCGCGGGCGGCCGTGAGGTCCATCTGCGCACGATGCAGCCGCTGGCACTGCACCTGGCCAACTCCATCTTCCTCGGCGACTACCTGACCAGCGAGGGCCAGGCAGGCAAGGCCGACCTGGAGATGATCGCGGACGCCGGGTTCGAGGTGGAGGGCGCCGACCAGGTGACGCTGCCCGAACACCGGGCGGAGGCCGGGGGCTGCGGGGACACCGGGGGCTGCCACGAGGGCGGCGTCTGCGGGTCGGCACCGGCGGTGGCGGGCGAGCCGCGGACCGACCTGGTGGCGGTGCGCCGCCGGGGCGCCGGCACGGACCTCGCGCCCAATGCCTGAGCTCGGTGTGGCGGAGCTGCTGGAGCTGGACCGGCGGCATGTGTGGCATCCGTACGGCCCGATGCCCGGGCGCGCGGAACCGCTCGTCGTGGAGGCGGCGAGCGGGGTCCGGCTGCGGCTGGCGGACGGGTCCGGCGAGCTGGTCGACGGCATGTCGTCGTGGTGGTCGGCCATCCACGGCTACAACCATCCGGTCCTCAACGAGGCCGTGCGTGACCAGCTGGGGCGGATGAGCCATGTCATGTTCGGCGGACTCACGCACGAGCCCGCCGTCCGGCTCGCGAAGCTCCTTGTCGACATGTCGCCCGACGGCCTGGAGCACGTCTTCCTGGCCGACTCGGGGTCCGTGTCGGTCGAGGTCGCCGTGAAGATGTGCCTCCAGTACTGGCGCTCGCTCGGCCGGCCGGGCAAGCAGCGGCTCCTGACCTGGCGCGGCGGCTACCACGGCGACACGTGGAACCCGATGTCCGTGTGCGACCCCGAGGGCGGGATGCACCAGTTGTGGGCCGGGGTGCTGCCCCGCCAGGTGTTCGCCGACGCGCCGCCCGCCGGGTACGAGGAGGCGTACGCGGAGCATCTGCGGGAGCTGATCGCGCGGCACGCCGACGAGCTGGCCGCGGTGATCGTGGAGCCGGTGGTGCAGGGCGCGGGCGGGATGCGGTTCCACTCCCCCGCCTATCTGCGGGTGCTGCGCGAGGCGTGCGACGCGCACGACGTGCTGCTGGTGTTCGACGAGATCGCCACCGGCTTCGGCCGCACCGGCGCGCTGTTCGCGGCGGACCACGCGTCCGTCAGCCCGGACGTGATGTGCGTGGGCAAGGCGCTCACCGGCGGCTATCTGACGATGGCGGCCACGCTGTGCACCGCACGGGTCGCCGACGGCATCTCGCGGGGCGAGGTGCCGGTGCTCGCGCACGGTCCGACGTTCATGGGCAACCCGCTGGCCGCGGCCGTGGCCTGCGCCTCCATCGAGCTGCTGCGGGGACAGGACTGGCTCGCGGAGGTCAAGCGGATCGAGGCGGCCCTGCGGGAGGGCCTGGCGCCGGCGCTCGACGTGCCCGGGGTGCGGGACGTCCGCGTCCTCGGCGCGATCGGGGTCGTCCAGCTCGACCACGCGGTGGACATGAAGGCCGCGACCGGCGCCGCCGTTCGGGCGGGCGTGTGGCTGCGCCCGTTCCGCGACCTGATCTATACGATGCCGCCGTACGTCACCTCGGACGAGGACGTGGCACGGATCGCGCGCGCGGTGTGCGCCGCGGCGCGGGAGGGATGACATGCCGGTACTGGTGATCACGGGGACGGGCACGGAGATCGGCAAGACCGTCACCACCGCCGCCGTCGCCGCCGCGGCGCTCGCGGCCGGGCGCTCGGTGGCCGTACTCAAGGCCGCCCAGACGGGCGTGGGGCCGCACGAGCGCGGGGACGCCGACGAGGTCGCGCGGCTCGCGGGCCCGGTCACGACCGACGAACTCGCCCGTTTCCCCGAGCCGTTGGCGCCGGGCACGGCGGCCCGGCGGGCCGGGATGACACCGGTGCACCCGCACGAAGTGGCCGAGCGGGCCGCCAAGCTGGCCAGCGAGCACGATCTGGTGCTGGTCGAGGGAGCGGGCGGGCTGCTGGTCCGGTTCGACGCGGCCGGCGGCACGCTGGCCGACGCGGCCAAGCTGCTGGGAGCGCCGGTGCTGGTCGTCGCGCAGGCCGGGCTCGGCACGCTCAACGTGACGGAGCTGACGGCACGCGAACTACGGCGCCGAGGCCTGGAGTTGGCCGGTGTGGTGATCGGCAGCTGGCCCGCCACGCCCGACCTCGCCACCCGCTGCAACGTGGCCGACCTGCCGGAGGTCGCCGCCGCCCCCCTGCTCGGCGCGCTGCCCGCCGGCGCCGGCGCCCTGCCCCCCACCGAGTTCCGCACAGCGGCCCCGACCTGGCTGTCCCCCCACCTGGACGGCACATGGGACGCGGAGGCGTTCCGGGTACGGGAGACACCGTAACCCTGCCGGGCCCGGCATCGGCGGAGCACCGTAGCCCCTGCCGGCCCAGACGTCGGCGGAAACACCACTGCCGTACCTGGTGACCGAAGCCGGCGGGGCACCGTAGCCGCACCGGGCCCAGGCGTCGGCGGGGGCACCGCTGCCGTACCTGGTGACCGAAGCCGGCCGGGCACCGTAGCCCTGGGCCGGCATCGGCGGGGCACCGTAGTCCCTGCCGGGCCGGCATCGGCGGGGCACCGTAGTCCCTGCCGGGCCCGGCATCGGCGGAGCACCGTAGCCCCTGCCGGGCCCGGCATCGGCGGAGCACCGTAGCCCCTGCCGGGCCGCATCGGCGGGGCACCATAGCCCTGCTGGGCCCAGACGTCGGCGGAGACACCACTGCCGTACCGGGTCGCCGGCACCTGCGGGGCCGAGCAACCCTGCGGCCGTGTCGGGCCCGGTAGCGGCGGGGACACCACAACCTCGCAGGTCACCTACGCCTGTGAGCCCGGGGAGACCGGCCACCCTGTCCGGCCGTGCGCCGACGGGCACACCACAACCCCGCAGGTCACCTACGCCTGCGAGGCCGGGTAGACCGGCCAGCCCGTCGGGCCGTGCGCCGGCGGGGACACCGCAGCCGTGCCGGGTCGTCGGCGACGACGGCGCCCGGGTAACCCGGCCTGGTCGTCGGCAGCGGCGGATCGGCGCGGCGTCGGTTGCGGCTTGCCCGGATCGACGCCGCGTGCCCTCGGCGACAGCGACCGACCGTCTTCTCCGGGCGAGCCTCCCCCCGGCGTCCTATGTGCGGGACCTGCCCGGCAGCCCTGACGCCGTCGAACCCTCCGCCACAGCGACGGACACCCGCCGGGCGAGCCGCTGCGCGCATGGCCTGCGGGAGCCGGCCCGGCGCCCCGGCCGGGTATGCCGCAGGCTGCCCGGTGGGGGGATGCACCGGCGTGTGCCGGGGGACACTCCTTGCAGGGGCGTGCTGTCCAGGGAGGTTGCCATGCGGCTGCTGTCCACCCGTTCGGGCCAGGTGGCGCGGGGTCCCGTCCACCATCCGCTGTTCGCCCGTTACTACGCCCGGATCAGCGTCGGCGCCGAGTCCCGGTTCGGGATGGCCGGGATACGGGAGCGGCTGCTCGCAGGGCTGTCCGGGCGGGTGATCGAGATCGGCGCGGGCAACGGGCTGAACTTCCGGCACTACCCCGGCACCGTCGCGGAGGTCGTCGCGATCGAACCGGAACCGTTGCTCCGGCAGTTGGCGCTGGAGTCCGCGCTGCGCGCCGAGGTGCCGGTCGACGTGGTGCCGGGCGCCGCGGAGGCCCTGCCGGTCAAGAGCGAGGCGTTCGACGCGGCCGTACTGTCGCTGGTCCTGTGCAGCGTGCGGGATGTCGCGCGGACGCTCGGCGAGGTACGACGGGTGCTCCGGCCCGGCGGCGAGGTGCGGTTCTTCGAGCACGGGCGCGGCGGGGGCCGGATGATGACGGTCACCCAGCGGGCCCTGGACCGCACCCTGTGGCCGGCGCTGAACGGCGGCTGTCATCTCTCCCGGGAGCCGGTCGCCGCGCTGCGCGCCGCCGGTTTCCGCCTCGGCCCGCACCGGCAGGTACTGCTGCCGGAGAAGGGCCCCACGCTGCCGACCTCCTACTGCGCGCTCGGCGTCGCCTGGCGGCCGGACGAGCCGGAGGGCCGCTGATCACAGGCACCGGCCGCGCAGCTCCCGCGCGATGCCGTCGACGCTCGCGGAGCCGTCCCTGACCAGCCGTGCCAGGTCCCGGACCTGCTCGGGCGTGGTGGCGACCTTCTCGCCGCCGGCGACCGGACAGGCGTAGGCCACCGCCGAGGCGCACAGTGCGTCGGCCCGTTCCAGCGCCGGGACGTGGATCAGCAACTGGAGCAGGGCGGCGGCGCGGGCACACGGGGTGTCTGTGATCGGTGGGGGCCGGGCTCGGACATGATGGAAGCGGACCAGACTCAAGTCACCGCTGACCGGGGAGAGTTCATGCAGCGTCCGTTCCGCTTCGGAGTCAACCTGCTCGCCTCCGCCCCCGCCGCCGAGTGGCGCGCCAAGTGCCGCCGTGCCGAGGAGCTGGGGTACGACGTGATCCTCGTCCCGGATCACCTGGGCATGGTCGCGCCGTTCCCGGCACTGGTGGCGGCGGCACAGGCGACCGAACGGCCCCGGCTCGGCACCTTCGTGCTCAACGCGGGGTTCTGGAACCCGGCGCTGCTGGCCCGCGAGGTGGCGACCACCGACGCGCTGACCGGAGGCCGGCTCGAACTCGGCCTGGGCACCGGGTACGTGCCGGCGGAGCACGAGGCGGCCGGGCTGCCGTACGGCTCCCCGCGCGAGCGGGTGGACCACCTGGAGCGCACGGTGGCGGAGCTGGGGCGGCTGCTCGGTTCCGCAGAACACGAGCCGCGGCCCGCCCAGTCCCGGGTGCCGGTGCTGATCGGCGCCAACGGCGACCGGATGCTGCGGCTGACCGCCGCGCACGCGGACATCGCGGCCTTCACCGGGGCGCGGCCGGGCAGGACGCCCGGCACGCTGGATCCGCTCGGTGCCGAGGAGCTGGACGAGCGGGTGGCCCGCTACCGCGCGCTGGCGGCGGACCGGGCGGAGCCCGCCGAGCTGAACCTGCTGATCCAGGTCGTGGCCGTCACCGACGATCCCGAGCCGGTGCTGAAGCCGCTGCTGGAGCGGCGGCCCGATATGACCGCCGACCAGGCGCTGGGCCTGCCCCTCGTGCTGGCCGGTCCGCTCGAGGAGGTCGTGGCGAAGGCGCTGGCCCAGCGGGAGCGGTTCGGGTTCTCGTACCTGACCGTGCTGGAGCCGTTCATGGAGGCGTTCGCGCCGGTGATGGAGCGGCTGCGCGCGAAGTCCGCATGACGGAATCCGGGGCGGCGCGCGGGCGTCCCCGATCATGATGAGCGCATGACTGATCTGCGTCTGCGCGCCGCCGTGTCCGACGATCTCGACGCCGTCCTCGCGTTCTGGAGGACGGCCGCCGAGGGCACCAGCATCAGCGACGACCGCGCCGGGGTGGAGCGGCTGACCGACCGCGACCCCGAGGCCCTGATCCTCGCCGAACAGGACGGCGAGCTGGTCGGCACGGTGATCGCCGGCTTCGACGGCTGGCGGTGCCATCTGTACCGGCTCGCGGTGCACCCGCAGCGGCGGCGGCAGGGCATCGCCTCGGCGCTGCTGGCCGCCGCCGAGGAGCGGTTCGTGCGGCTCGGCGGGCGGCGCGCGGACGCGATGGTGCTGGTGCGCAACGCGACCGCGCACCACGCCTGGGGTGCGGCCGGGTACGGGCCGGAGGAGCACTGGCGGCGCTGGGTGAAGCCGCTCACGGACTGACATCGACAGGCTTCTTTGCTCATCCTTTACCCTTGAGGGAGCACTCGGCCCTCTATGAAAGGTTGTGAGCGTCCGCCCATGGGCGAGCCTCCCAGTCCGCGATACCGCGCGTTCTCCCGAACCCTGTCCGATCCTGGGACGGGGGTGACCCGATGACCGAAGTGCTCCTCCTTCTGGTGGCGATCCTGCTGTCGCTGGCCTGCGGCGCCTTCGTGGCGGCGGAGTTCTCGCTGACCACCGTGGAACGCGGCGAGCTGGAGCGCGCCGCCGCGCGCGGCGAGCGCGGTGCCGCCGGCGCCCTGAAGGCCGCTCGGAACCTGACCTTCCAGCTGTCCGGCGCGCAGCTCGGCATCACCGTCACCAACCTGGTGGTCGGCATGCTCGCCGAGCCGTCGATCGCCAAGCTGCTCGCCGGGCCGTTCCAGGCGATGGGCCTGTCACGGACCACGGCGAGTTCGGCCGCGCTGGTCCTGGGCACGGCCCTGTCGACGGTGGTCCTGATGGTCGTCGGCGAGCTGGTGCCCAAGAACTGGGCGATCTCCTCGCCGCTGACCATGGCCAGGCGGGTCGGCAACGCGCAGCGCTTGTTCAGCGCCGCCTTCCGGCCCTTCATCACCCACCTGAACAACACCGCCAACCGCTTCGTGCGCCGGCTCGGCATCGAACCCGCCGAGGAGCTGGCCTCCGCGCGCGGACCGCAGGAGCTGGCCGCCCTCGCCCGGCACTCGGCCAAGGAGGGCGCCCTGGAGGCGGACACCGCCGAGCTGTTCGTGCGGACGCTGAACCTGGCCGACCTCACCGCCGAGAACGTGATGACCCCGCGCGTCCAGGTCATCGCCCTGGACACCCAGGCGACCTGCGAGGACGTGGCCAACGCCACCCGGGCCACCGGCCTGAGCCGGTTCCCGGTCTACCGGGGCAGCCTGGACTCGGTCGTCGGCACCGCCCACATCAAGGACGTGCTGGCCGTCCCCGCCGACCAGCGGCGCCACCGCACGGTCGCCCAGGTGATGCGCGAGCCGCTGCTGGTGCCCGAGTCCCTGACCGTCGACCGGCTGCTGGACCGGCTCGGCGGCAGGCGCACCATGGCCGTCGTCATCGACGAGTACGGCGGTACGGCCGGGGTGGCCACCCTGGAGGACATCGTGGAGGAGGTCGTCGGCGAGGTGCGGGACGAGCACGACCCGCACGAGACGCCCGACCTCGCCCCCGCCGGCGCGGACGAGCGGGGCCGCGCCCTGTACGCGGCGGACGGCGCCGCCCGCACCGACCAGCTCGCGCGCGTGGGACTGCGCGTGCCCGAGGGTCCCTACGAGACCCTGGCCGGCCTGGTCGCCACCGAGCTGGGCCGGATACCCGCCGCCGGTGACAGCGTCGAGGTGGCCGGCTGGCTGCTGGACGTCGTCGACGCCTCGGGCCGCCGGGCCGCCCGGGTGCTGATGCACGCGCCGCTGGACGACGAACGGCTCGACGGGGCCGACCGGACCGCCGGAACCGACCGGACCGGTCGCACCGGCGGGACCGAGGATCGCCGTAGGAGCGAGGGACGCCGCGGGACCGAGGGTCCCCGCGGCACGCGGGAGGGGACCCGATGACCGCCGTACAGCTGCTGATCGGTCTGGCGACCCTCGTCGTCAACGCCTTCTTCGTCGGCGCCGAGTTCGCGCTGATCTCCGTACGCCGCTCGCAGATCGAGCCGCTGGCCCAGGAGGGCGACCGGCGCGCACGGAGCGTGCTGTGGGGTCTGGAGCACGTGTCCGCTCTGCTGGCCGCCGCGCAGCTCGGCATCACGCTGTGCACGCTGGTCCTGGGTGTGGTCGCCGAACCGGCCATCGCGCATCTGCTGGAACCGGTGTTCCACGCGGTGGGCATGCCCACGAGCGCGGGTCACGCCGTGTCCTTCGTCATCGCGCTGACCCTCGCGACGTATCTGCACATGCTGCTGGGCGAGATGGTGCCCAAGAACATCGCGCTCGCCGAACCGGTGCGCAGCGCGCTGCTGCTCGGTCCGCCGCTGGTCGCGCTGTCCCGGGCGCTGCGTCCGGTGATCTTCGCGGTCAACGCCTTCGCGAACGGGCTGCTGAAACTGCTGCGGGTGGAGGCGAGGGACGAGGTCGCGGCGACCTTCACGGACGCCGAGCTGGCCGAGATCGTCAAGGACGCCAGCGAGGCGGGCCTGATCGACAATCGGGCGCAGGAACGGCTGCACGACGCGCTGGAGCTGGGCAGCCGGCCGGTACGGGACGTGGTCGTACCGCTGCAACGCGTCGTCTACGCGCGCGTGGGCGTCACCCCGGAGCAGTTGGAGCGGCTGTCGGCCGAGTCGGGCTTCTCCCGCTTCCCGGTGGTCGACACCAGCCGCCGGATCGTGGGCTATCTGCACGTCAAGGACGCGCTGGACGCCTCACCGCGGGACGTGCCGTTCCGCCTGGGCGACATGCGGCCCATCGCACGCGTCCGCGAGAGCACCCCCCTGGACGACGTCCTCACCGCGATGCGCGGCAGCCGCACCCACTTGGCAGCCGTCCTGGGCGACGACGGCCGACTGGCGGGCCTGGTGACGATGGAGGACGTACTCCGGGAACTGTTCGGCCAGCCGGTGCAGGGCTGACGCGGCGCGCTGACGCGGGACGGCCGCGGTGGCTTCCGGGTGCGGGGGTTCGCCGGTGCCGGCCTGCGGCGGCTGACGCGGCTGAGCCGGGCGGGTGGGGCGGGCCGACCGACCGGCAGGTATTGGCCTCGGGATACCATCTCTGTCGCCATGCAGACGAACGCCACCCCTCCCCCGTACACCAGCCTCGTCGCGGTCGGCGACTCCTTCACCGAGGGCATGTCGGACCTGCTGCCCGACGGCTCCTACCGCGGCTGGGCCGATGTGCTCGCCGCGCGGATGGCCGCCGCCACGCCCGGGTTCCGGTACGCCAACCTGGCCGTGCGCGGGAAGCTGATCGGGCAGATCGTCGACGAGCAGGTACCGGTGGCCGCGGCCATGAACGCCGACGTCGTCACGCTGGTCGGCGGGCTGAACGACACCCTGCGCCCCAAGTGCGACATGGGCCGGGTCCGGGGCCTGCTCACCGAGGCCGTGGAACGGCTCGCGCCGTCCTGCAAGCAGCTGGTGCTGATGCGCAGCCCCGGTCGGCAGGGCCCGGTGCTGGAACGGTTCCGGCCGCGCATGGAGGAGCTGTTCGCCTGCGTGGACGAGCTGGCCGAGAAGCACGGCGCCCTGGTGGTGGACCTGTACGGGGCGCCCGCGCTGGCCGACCCGCGGCTGTGGGACGTGGACCGGCTGCACCTGACGGCGGAGGGACACCGCCGGGTCGCCGAGGCCGTATGGCAGACGCTCGGCTACGACGCCGAGGACACCGAATGGCATGTGCCGATGGCGGCGACGGCCCCGCCGGGCTGGGTCACACGCCGGGTCGCGGACGTCCGGTTCGCCCGGCAGCACCTGCTCCCGTGGATAGGCCGCCGCCTGACCGGCCGTTCCTCGGGCGACGGCCGCCCGCCGAAGCGGCCGGAACTGCTGCCGTACGAGGGTCGGGCGTAGCCTCTCCGGCATGACCACGCGTGTCATCGGCGTCCGGGACCGGATCCGCCGAGTTCGGTCCCCGGCCGGAACACGCGCCCGGCGACGTGGTCTACGTCGGCCGCCGCTGGACGACGGGCGGCCGGGACCCGCCCAGGCACCCGCTGTGACCGGGGTCTCGTAGCTTCCGCCGAACGCACCCATGGCGCTGGCCTGCACGAATCGCCAGTAGACTCTGGACACGTGACTTCTGCGCCCGCCAAGCCCCGCATCCCGAACGTCCTCGCCGGACGCTACGCCTCCGCCGAGCTCGCCACGCTCTGGTCCCCCGAGCAGAAGGTGAAGCTGGAGCGTCAGCTCTGGCTCGCCGTGCTGCGGGCCCAGAAGGACCTCGGCATCGAGGTGCCGGACGAGGCGATCGCCGACTACGAGCGCGTACTCGACACCGTCGACCTGGCCTCGATCGCCGAGCGCGAGAAGGTCACCCGGCACGACGTGAAGGCGCGGATCGAGGAGTTCAACGACCTCGCCGGGCACGAGCACGTGCACAAGGGCATGACCTCCCGCGACCTCACGGAGAACGTCGAGCAGCTGCAGATCCGGCTCTCGCTGGAGCTGGTGCGCGACCGTACGGTGGCCGTGCTGGCGCGCCTCGGCAAGCTCGCGGGCGAGTACGCCGAGCTGGTCATGGCCGGCCGCTCGCACAACGTGGCGGCACAGGCCACCACCCTCGGCAAGCGGTTCGCGACGGCCGCCGACGAGCTGCTCGTCGCCTACGGCCGGGTGGAGGAACTGCTGGCCCGCTACCCGCTGCGCGGCATCAAGGGCCCGGTCGGCACCGCCCAGGACATGCTGGACCTGCTGGGCGGGGACGCGGCGAAGCTGGCCGAGCTGGAGAACCGGATCGCGCGGCACCTGGGCTTTTCGCAGGCGTTCACCTCCGTCGGCCAGGTCTATCCGCGCTCGCTGGACTACGAGGTCGTCACCGCACTGGTGCAGCTGGCGGCGGCGCCCTCCTCGCTGGCCAAGACGATCCGGCTGATGGCCGGGCACGAGCTGGTCACCGAGGGCTTCAAGCCGGGCCAGGTCGGCTCCTCGGCGATGCCGCACAAGATGAACACCCGCTCCTGCGAGCGCGTCAACGGCCTCATGGTCATCCTGCGCGGCTACGCCTCGATGACCGGCGAGCTGGCGGGCGACCAGTGGAACGAGGGCGACGTGTCGTGCTCGGTGGTGCGCCGCGTCGCGCTGCCGGACGCCTTCTTCGCCCTGGACGGCCTGCTGGAGACCTTCCTGACCGTCCTGGACGAGTTCGGTGCCTTCCCGGCCGTCATCGCCCGTGAGCTGGACCGCTACCTGCCGTTCCTGGCCACCACCAAGGTGCTCATGGGCGCGGTGCGGGCCGGGGTCGGCCGCGAGGTCGCGCACGAGGCGATCAAGGAGAACGCCGTGGCCACCGCGCTCGCGATGCGTGAGCAGGGCGCCGAGCGCAACGACCTGCTCGACAAGCTCGCCGCCGACGAGCGGCTGCCCCTCGACCGCGAGCAGCTGGCCGCGCTGATGGCAGACAAGCTCTCCTTCACCGGCGCCGCCGCCGACCAGGTCGGTGTGGTCCTCGGCCGGATCGAGGAGATCGTCAAGCAGCACCCGGAGGCCGCCGGCTACACCCCCGGAGCGATCCTCTGACCGGCGCACCCCGCTCACCGCGCTCACCGCGCTTCACCAAGGCGGAGCTGGAGGCCGCCCGCGGCCGTCTCGTCCCGGACGTGGTCGCGGACGGCCTCCGGGTGCTGTTCTGCGGCATCAACCCGGGGCTGATGACAGCTGCGACCGGCCACCACTTCGCCCGCCCCGGCAACCGGTTCTGGCCGGTGCTGCACCTGTCCGGCTTCACGCCTCGGCTGCTGAAGCCGTCCGAGCAACGGGAGTTGCTGTCGTACGGTCTCGGCATCACCAACGTGGTGGCGCGGGCGACCGCGCGGGCGGACGAGCTTACCGCCGAGGAGTACGCCGAGGGCGGGCGGCTGCTGACCGAGAAGGTGACGCGGCTGCGGCCGGGGTGGCTGGCCGTGGTCGGCGTGACCGCGTACCGGGCCGCCTTCGGTGACCGCACGGCCCAGGTCGGCCCGCAGGAGGGGACGATCGGGGACTCCCGGGTGTGGGTGCTGCCCAACCCCAGCGGGCTGAACGCGCACTGGACGGCGGCGACGATGGCGGAGGAGTTCGCCCGGCTGCGGGAGGCTGCGGGTGTGCCCGGTCACGGCGGGTCCGTGTCCGTCACTATCCCGAGCAGCTGAAACGGCAGTTCCTTGTCCCACCGGGACACACCCAGGGCGATCCAGCGGCCCGTCTCCGGCACCCGCCACAGGTGGACGTCGGGGACGTGACCGCTGAGCCCGGCCCAGGGCTCCGCGACGTCCTCGCCCGCCAGGGTCCGGTCGAGCGCGCTGTACAGGCTGAACCGCTGGGGCCGGCCCCACCGCTCCCCGAGCCGCTCCGCGAGGCCGTCCCGGTCGGCCTCGTACTGCGCCTCCGTCTCCTCCCGTGCGCTGCCGTCGCCCTCCCAGAACTCCTCGCTCGTCTGTAAAGCGGCTATGTGATAGCCGGGCCCGCTCTCGCCGTGCTCCGTCCTGCCGTATGCCGACGGGAACTCCCGGGCGCACAGCAGGTCGATGAGGGTCAGGCACTTCGCGATGTCCATGGGATCCAGTAAAGCGGGGGCCACTGACAATTGGCGGTGCGTCAGTCAGGCGTCCCCGCGCCGCACGCTCCATCCGCCCGCCACCAGCGCGGCCACCGTCCACAGCGCGGTCACCGCGAGCCCGCTCCACGGGCCGAGGGCGCCGTCCCAGGTGCTGTGCAGGGCGACTTGGCCGGCCCGGTCGGGGAGGAAGTCGGCGGCGCCGCCGGACAGATCGCCGACGACGAAGGACACGATCAGCAGGAACGGGATCAGCACGGAGAGGGTCGCGACGGCGCTGCGCAGCACGGCCGCGAGTCCGGCGGCGAACAGGGTCATCAGCGTCAGGTGCAGGCCGCAGCCGACGGCGCCGCGCAGGCCCTCGGCCCAGCCGGGCGCGGACGAGCCGAGCGCCGCCCGGCCCACCAGGAGCGTGACGCACCCGGTGAGCAGTCCGACGGCCAGCGCCGGCAGGGCGATCGCCGTCGTCTTCGCGGCGAACCAGCGCCCCCGGTCGGGCACCGCCGACAGCGTCAGCCGCAGCGCGCCGCCCCGGAACTCCGACGCCACGGCCGTGGTACCGAAGGCGATGGCGGCGATCTGCCCGAAGTTGATGCCGAAGAACACCGAGAACAGCGGGTCGGCGTCGTCGCCGTCGGCCGAGGCGAGCGCCGAGAACGCGGCGGTGGCGACGAGGACCGCGGCGAGGGCGCCCAGCAGCGAGCGCAGGGTACGGATCTTGATCCACTCGGCGTGGAGCGCGGGTGCGAAGGACATGGTCAGGCCTCCTGGGGCTGTGCGGTGAACTCGGCCTCGGCCGCCGTCAGATCGAGGTAGGCCTCCTCCAAGGTGGCCTCGTGGGCGGAGAGTTCCAGGACGGGGACGCCCGCCTCGGACATCAGCCGGCCCACGTCGTCCACGCGCGCGTGCCGTACCGTCCAGGTCCCGTCCTCGTCCCGGGAGGCGTCGTGGCCGTGCCGGGCGAGGAGGTCGCCGAGGGCGGCGGGGTCGGTGGTGCGGACGCGGACGTGGGGCCGTACGCGCGCGTGGATGAACTCCCGCACCGGTGTGTCGGCGAGCAGACGGCCCCGGCCGAGGATCAGCAGGTGGTCGGCGAAGGCGGCGGTCTCGCCCATGAGATGGCTGGAGACCAGGACCGTACGGCCCTCGGCGGCGAGCCGGCGCAGCAGTGTGCGGATCCAGATGATGCCTTCGGGGTCGAGTCCGTTGGCGGGTTCGTCGAGCAGGACGACCTCGGGGTCGCCGAGCAGCGCGGCGGCGATGCCGAGCCGCTGGCGCATGCCGAGGGAGTACGTCCGTACCCTGCGCCGCGCCACGGGGGCCAGGCCGGTCTCCTCCAGGACCGTGTCGACCCGGCGGGCCGGGATGCGGTTGCTCGCGGCGAGGGCCAGCAGATGGTCGCGGGCGGTACGGGAGCCGTGCGCGGCGCCCGCGTCGAGCAGGGCGCCCACCCGGCGCAGGGGTTCCCGCAGCCGCGGGTAGGGACGGCCGCCGATCGTGGCGGTGCCGGCGGTGGGCCGGTCGAGGCCGAGGACGAGGCGCAGGGTGGTGGACTTGCCGGCGCCGTTGGGGCCGAGGAAGCCGGTGACCCGGCCGGGGCGGACACGGAAGGTGAGGTGGTCGACGGCCCGCCGACGGCCGTGGTCCTTGGTGAGGTCTCGTACGTCGATGCTGGTCATGGCAACAGCCTGGCCGGACGCGGCGGTTGGCTCCTCCCCCGCCGGCGGGGACCGTCTCCCCCGTGCGGGGGAGGCCCGTTGTCAGTGCCGCCTGCGACGATGAGGCCATGGCTCGCTTTCTGCGCCCGCTGCTGCGCGGGACGACGTACACGCGCCTGCTGCATCTGTGGGTGCCGATGCTGGTGGTCAGCGTCTGGCTCTTCGTGTTCCCGTCGGCCCCCTGGGTGCCCGCGCTGTTCCTCGTCCCGCTCGGTCTCGTGCCCGCGGCGCGCAGGGGCGAGGGCGTGCAGGCGCGGCTCCTGCTCACGCCCGGCGAGCCGGAGCCGGGCATCTCCGAGGCGCCGGCGGCGACCTGGCGGGACCGGCTGCGTACGGTGCTGTGGCTGGAACTGCGGATGCTGCTCGGTGCCGTGACCGTGTTCGCCTCGGTGTGGCTGCCCATCCTCTGCTTCGAACTGGCGCGGTGCGCCTGGGGTGGGACGCCTGCCGGGGTCCCGCTGCTGGACCGGCTGCCGCCGCACCGCGCCTGGGCCCTGCTGGCGCCGCTGCCGCTGCTCGCCCTGTACGGGCTGGTCGTCGGGCTCGGGGAGCTGATGACGGCCGGTGCGCGCCGGCTGCTCGGGCCGTCTGCGGCCGAGCGGCTGGCCGCACTGGAGGAGCGCACCGAGCAGCTGCTGGAACGCACCCGGATCGCGCGGGAGTTGCACGACTCGATCGGGCACGCCCTGACGGTGGCCGTGGTGCAGGCGGGCGCGGCGCGGGCGGCGGGCGATCCGGAGTTCACCGACCGGGCGCTGGGCGCCATCGAGGAGACCGGCCGGGCCGCGCTGGAGGATCTGGAGCGGGTGCTGGGCGTGCTGCGGGAGGCCGAGCGGCCGGTGAGCGCGCGGCCCACGCTCGCCGACGCCGGGCGGCTGCTGGAGTCGGCGCGGGCCTCGGGGGCGAAGGTCGACGCCGAGGTCACGGGTCCGGTGGAGGCCGTGCCGGGCCCGGTGTCCCGCGAGGGCTACCGCATCCTCCAGGAGGCGCTGACCAATGTGCTGCGGCACGCGGGAGCCGTGCCCGTGCGGGTCCGGGTCGCGGTCGGCGGCGGGACGCTCGCCCTGGAGGTCCGCAATCCGCTGCCCGGAGCGATACCCGGCCCCGGGCGGGGCAGCGGCCTGCGGGGCATACGGGAGCGGGCCGCGCTGCTCGGCGGCGCCGCCCGGACCGGCCCGGACGAGGGCGACTGGCAGGTCCGCGCGGAGCTGCCGGTCGGCTGATCTACGCTGGCCGGATGCCGGTCACCGTACTCCTCGTCGACGACGAAGCTCTGGTCCGCGCGGGTCTGCGGGCCGTGCTGGAGGCGCAGCCCGACATCGAGGTGGTGGGCGAGGCTGCCGACGGCGCGGCGGTCATCCCGCTCGTGCGGCAACTGCGTCCGGACGTGGTCGCCATGGACGTACGGATGCCCCTGATGGACGGCATCGAGGCCACGCGCGCGGTGCTGCGCACCGTGGCGGAGCCGCCGAAGATCCTCGTGGTGACCACCTTCGAGGACGACGAGTACGTGTACGAGGCGCTGCGCGCGGGCGCCGACGGGTTCCTGCTGAAGCGGGCCCGCCCGGCCGAGATCGTGCACGCGGTGCGGCTGGTCGCGGAGGGCGAGTCGCTGCTGTTCCCGGCGTCCGTACGACGCCTCGCCGCCCGGTACGGCGACGGCGCCCGGCCGGCGCGGACCACGCTGGAGCGCGCCCGGCTGACGGAGCGGGAGGCGGAGGTGCTGCGGCTGATGGCGCGGGGGCTGTCGAACGCGGAGATCGCCGCACGGCTCGTGGTGGGCGCGGAGACGGTGAAGTCGCATGTGAGCGCCGTCCTGGCCAAGCTCGGCGCGCGCGACCGCACCCAGGCGGTGATCGCGGCCTACGAGTCCGGGTTCGTGGAACCGGGGTGATCGAAGGGCCCGGCCGCGGGCGGGACCTGACACTCGCCGGGGGTGGACCGGGCCGAGTACGATCCGGCCAACACGCCCGCGAGCTGGGAGGACGGACGGTGGGGCAGCTGACCGGTGGCGATCCCTCGCTGCTGCGGAGGATCAATTCCGCGGTGGTGCTGCACGCGCTGCGTGCCACGGACTGCGCGACACTCACCGAGATCACCCGCGTCACCGGACTGTCCCGGCCGACCGTCGAGGGCGTCGTGGAGGGTCTCATCGAGGGCGGCCTCGTCGTGGAGGCGGCGGCCGAGGACGGCGGTGCGCGGCGGCAGGGGCGGCCCGCCCGGCGGTTCCGGTTCCGGGCCGAGGCGGGGCATCTGCTGGGCCTGGAGATCGGCCCGCACCGGGTCGCCGCGCTCCTGTCCGACCTGGACGGGCGGGTGCTGGGCGCGCAGGCCAAGGAGGTCGGCGAGACGGCCCCGGCGGACGAGCGGCTGGACCGGCTGCGCGGCGCGGTCGCGGAGCTGCTGCGCCGGGCCGGGGTCGCGCGCAGCTCGCTGCGGGCGGTGGGCGTGGGCACGCCGGGCATCGTGGAGGCGGACGGCACGGTGCGGCTGAGCACGGCCCTGCCGCAGTGGACGGGCCTGAAGCTCGGCGAGCGGCTGAGCCGTTCCTTCCGGTGTCCGGTGCTGGTGGAGAACGACGCCAACGCGGCGGCGGTCGCCGAGCACTGGAAGGGCGCGGCGACCGAGACGGACGACGTGGCGTTCGTGCTGGCGGGGCTGAGCCCGGGGGCCGGTTCGCTGATCGGCGGGCGGCTGCACCGGGGCTACGGCGGGGCGGCCGGGGAGATCGGCGCGCTGCATCTGCTGGGCCGGGAGGCGACGCCGGAGGCGCTGCTGTCCACCACCGACGAGCCGCTGCACCCACTGGACGAGCAGGCGGTGGCCGAGGTGTTCGCGCTGGCGCGCAAGGGCGACCGGCGGGCCCGTGCGGCCGTGGAGCGGTTCATCCAGCGGCTGGTGCACGACGTGGCCGCGCTGGTGCTGGCGCTCGATCCGGAACTGGTCGTGATCGGGGGGTGGGCGGCCGGTCTGGACGGGGTCCTGGAGCCGCTGCGGCGCGAACTGGCCCGCTATTGCCTGAGGCCGCCCCGCGTGGCGCTGTCCATGCTGGGGGAGGCGGCCGTGGCCACGGGGGCGCTGCGGTTGGCTCTGGACCATGTGGAGGAGCAGCTGTTCGCGGTGGACCGCACGGTGACCGCTCGTCGGTGACGAGGGTGCACGGCGCGGTGACCGCTCGTCGGTGACCTGGGTGCCGGGTGCGGCGGTCGTTGCGCGGTGCGGCGCGCTCGTGCCAGCCGCAGCGGTCGTGCCCCATGCCGCGGTCGTACCGCGTGCGGCCGTCGTGCCAGGCGCCGCGCCGTCGTCGCGGCTCGTGCCCGCGCGGCGGGGCCGCATAGGCATGCGGCCCCGCGCCCCTCGGTCGGCTGTCCTCCCGCCGTCAGGAAGCTCGCTTCTCCGGGTCGTGGTGTATTTCCACCCCAGCCGATTCGCCGAACGTGAGCCGGCAGGTGTCGGCGCGGTAGGTCGCGACCGAGAGTGCCGCGGTACGGCCCTGGGCGAAGAAGCGGGTGGTGACGACGAGGACGGGCGAGCCGGGGAGCCGGTCCAGTTCCTTGGCGTCGTCCGCGCGCGCGGAGCCCAGCTCGACGGCGCGGTCCTCCCCTTCCAGCGGCAGGTGCTGCAACTCACGCAGCACCGCACGCGCGCGTGCCGCGCCGGACGGGGCGTCGATCGCGGTCAGGCCGGGCACGGAGGCCGCCGGGACGTAGAGCAGTTCGGTGGCGACCTGCTGGCCGTGGGACATGCGGGAGCGGCGGACGGTGTGGACGGGCTCGTCCGCACCGGTCTCCAGGGCCGCGGCGACGGCGGCGGGCGGTGGCGCCTGGACGCTGTCGACGGGCTGCCAGGCGTCTCCGGCGGCGCCGGGCCAGACGTGCTGTTCGGTGCCGACGGCCACGCCCACGCGCGGAGGTGCGACGGTCGTACCGACCCCGCGGCGGCGCTGCAGCCGGCCCTCCAGCTCCAGCTGTTCGAGTGCCTGGCGGAGCGTGGCGCGGGCCACGCCGAAGCGGGCCGCGAGATCACGCTCGTTGGGCAGGATCTCACCGACCGAGAACTCGGAGTCCAGTGCCTCGGTGAGCACGGTCTTCAGATGCCAGTATTTCGGTTCCGGTACCGATTCCAGCTGCGTGGTCCCCACCCTGTCCTCCGCAAGAGCCGTGGTCCGGCGGTTTTTAGCGCCCTTGTTTATTAAAGGTTGTTGCACTTCTCTGCGACGATAGGGCGGCGGTCACCCTTGGTCAAGACCAATCCTCGGTCCCTGCGCGAACGGGCAGGCGACCACGCGCGCGGCGTTCACGCGGTGTTCGTGTGCCGCGGTGTCTGTGACATCGCGGCAAAGCGCCTGTCGCACGACAGAGCCCCGCCGGACGACGGGGCTCTGTCGTGCGGCGGGCGGTGGCTCAGTGGCCGGTGAGGTGCCGCAGCTTGTCGGGGTTGCGGACGATGTAGACGGCGGTGACGCGGCCGTCGGCGACGTCCACCTGGAAGAGGCTGTCGGGCTTGTCGCCGGACAGGATGAGAAGCGCCGGGCCGCCGTTGGCCTCCAGGAGGCGGTAGGACAGGTCCGCCGGGGCCGAGCGCGCGGCGCCGACGAGGAAGCGGCCGACCTTGTCGGCGGTGTGCAGGACGCGCACCGGCGCCTTGGCCTTGCCGCCGCTGTCGCCGACCAGCCGGACGTCCGGGGCGAGCAGGGACATCAGCCCTTCCAGGTCGCCCTCGGACGCGGCGGCGAGGAAACGTTCGGTGAGGTCCCGGCGCCGCACGGGGTCGACCTCGTACCGGGGGCGCCGTTCCGCCACGTGCCGGCGGGCCCGCCCGGCGAGCTGCCGTACCGCCGGCTCGGCGCGGTCGAGCAGCGCGGCGATCTCGGCGTACGGGTACCCGAACGCCTCCCGGAGCACGAACACCGCCCGCTCCAGCGGGGACAGCGACTCCAGGACGACCAGGACGGCCAGGGAGACGGTGTCGGCGAGCACCGCGCGGTCCGCGGTGTCCGGTGCGGTGTCGGCGAACTCGGTGAGGTACGGCTCCGGCAGCCATGGCCCGACGTACGCCTCGCCGCGCGACTGCACCTGGCGCAGCCGGTCGATGGCCAGCCGGGTGGTGACGCGCACCAGGTAGGCGCGCGGTTCGCGGACCGCCGCGCGGTCGGCCTGGTACCAGCGCAGCCAGGCCTCCTGGACCACGTCCTCGGCGTCGGCGACCCGGCCGAGCATGCGGTACGCGACCCCCATGAGCAGGGGCCGGTGCGCTTCGAAGACATCGGTGGCGAGGTCGGCTGTCACGGGTCCATCCCAGCCGACACGCCTGTCGCTGTCCACCCGGAATGCCCGGCTCCAGGAGCGGTCCGGATCACAATGACCGCGGGCCGCCGGCGGTCGGCGGCCGGTGACCGTGAGGTGGGCGATGCGGTACGCGGTGCTGGGCACGGGAGAGGTGGGCCGCACGCTGGCCGGCCGGCTGCTGGAGCTGGGGCACGAGGTGACCCTCGGGTCCCGCTCCCGGGACAACCCGGTGGCGGTGGAATGGGCCACGGCCGCGGCCGGCCGGGCGCACGCGGGGACGTTCGCGGACGCGGCAGCGGCGGGCGAGGTGGTCGTCAACGCGGTGGGCGGCCGGGTGGCCCTGGACGCGCTGCGGGCGGCCGGTGCGGAGCATCTGGACGGCAAGGTGCTGGTGGACGTCTCCAATCCGCTGGCGTTCGAGGACGGCCAGCCGCGGCTGGACCCGGTGGAGTCGGACAGCGTGGCCGAGCGGATCCAGCGCTCGTTCCCGCACGCGCGCGTGGTCAAGACGCTGAACACCGTCAACTGCCAGGTGATGGTGGACCCGCGGCGGGTGCCGGGGGACCACCACGTGTTCGTGTGCGGGGCGGACCCCGGCGCCAAGCAGCAGGTGGCGGCGCTGCTCGGGGAGTTCGGCTGGCCGGCCGGCCGGGTGCTGGACCTGGGCGGCATCCGGTCGGCACGCGCGGTGGAGATGTATCTGCCGCTGTGGCTCGCGCTGTTCGGCCGCTTCGGGAACGCCGACTTCAACGTCGAGGTGCGCCGGGCGCGTTGAGGACCGTACGGGAGAGGGCCGTACGGAAGGGCCGTACGACGGGCACGACCCTGGGGGCTACCGGCCGGTAGTAATTGCTGACAAGCTGTCTACGGCGTCCGTCAGCAGCCCAGCCGAGGAGCACCCCCATGTCCGCCACCGTCTCCTTCAAGGTCCCCACCCCGCACGGCCCCCGCGATGTGACCATGTCCTACGCGCGCGTGGGCCGGGGCGAACCCCTGGTCCTGCTGCACGGCATCGGCCATCACCGGCAGGCCTGGGACCCGGTCGTGGACATCCTGGCCACCGAGCGCGAGGTGATCGCCGTCGACCTGCCGGGGTTCGGCGCGTCCCCGGGACTGCCGGACGGCCTGGCCTACGACCTGCCCACCACCAACTCCGTGCTCGGCGCCCTGTTCGAGGAGCTGGAGCTGGAGCGTCCGCACGTCGCCGGCAACTCGCTCGGCGGCCTGCTCGCCCTGGAACTGGGCCGGGAGAAGCTCGTACGGTCCGTCACCGCCCTGTCCCCCGCCGGTTTCTGGTCCGAGGCCGAGCGGCGGTACGCCTTCACGGTGCTGCTCGCGATGCGGGGCATCGCCCAGCGGCTCCCGCTCCCGCTGGTGGAGGGGCTGTCCCGCACGGCGGCCGGCCGTACCGCGCTGACCAGCACCATCTACGCCCGCCCCGCGCGGCGTTCGCCGGAGGCGGTCGTCGCCGAGACGCTCGCGCTCGTCGGCGCCACCGGCTTCGAGGCGACCCTGCGCGCGGGCGCCACCGTCCGGTTCACCGACGACCTGTCGGGCCTGCCGGTCACGGTGGCCTGGGGCACCCGGGACCGGATCCTCGTGCGCCGCCAGGGCGTCCGCGCCAAGCAGCTCATCCCGCACGCCCGGCTGGTGCGGCTGCCCGGCTGCGGCCACTGCCCGATGAACGACGACCCGGCGCTGGTCGCACGCGTCATCCTGGACGGCAGCCGCTGAGCACCGCTGAACGCCCTTCGGCCGACTGGAGTTCACTTCCGGTTCGTGTGCGCGCCGCAGCGCCCCCGTAGGTGTGGCTCTGCACACTGGCCGGATCCCGTCCCTGGAGGCGCAGCCATGTCCCACCGTCCGCTCCCCGGTCGCCGCAGCGTTCTGCGCGGCTCCCTCGCCGCTTCGGCGGCCCTGACCCTGCCCGTGGGCCTGGGCGCGGCCCCGGCGTTCGCCCGCTCCGGACGCCCCGCGGCGGGCTGGGGCGTGCAGACCGGCGACGTGACCGCCGACTCCGCTCTGGTGTGGGTGCGTTCGGACCGGCCCGCCCGGATGATCGTGGAGACCTCGGCCACCGAGTCGTTCCGCAACCCGCGCAGATGGCGCGGCCCGCTGCTGGGCACCGGCACGGACCTCACCGGTACCACCCGGCTGCACGGCCTGCCCTCCGGCGAGCAGATCCACTACCGGGTGCTGCTCACCGACCCGGACGACCCGCGGCGCACCGGCGAGCCCGTGACCGGCACCTTCCGCACGGTCTCCCGGCGCCGCCGGGACGGCGTGCGCTTCCTGTGGTCGGGCGACCTGGCCGGCCAGGGCTGGGGCATCAACCCCGACCTCGGCGGCTACCGCATCTACGACGCGATGGCGAAGCTGGACCCGGACTTCTTCCTGTGCAGCGGCGACAACATCTACGCCGACGGCCCGATCACCGCGACCCAGGCGCTGCCCGACGGCAGCACGTGGCGGAACATCACCACCGAGGAGAAGTCGAAGGTCGCCGAGACCCTCGCCGAGTACCGGGGCAACTTCCGCTACAACCTGCTCGACACCAACCTGCGCCGGTTCAACGCCCAGGTGCCGTCGATCATCCAGTGGGACGACCACGAGGTGCGCAACAACTGGTACCCGGGCGAGGTGATCGCCTCCTCCGACACCCGGTACACCGAGAAGAGCATCGACGTGCTCGCCGCGCGCGCCCGGCGGGCGTTCAGCGAGTACTTCCCCCTCTCCACGCTGCGGCCGGGCGCGAAGGAGGGCCGCGTCCACCGGGTGCTGCGCCAGGGCCCGCTGCTGGACGTGTTCGTGCTCGACATGCGGACCTACCGCAACGCCAACTCCGCCGACGGCCAGACCGTGGACCCGCAGGGCATCCTTGGCCGGGAGCAGCTGGAGTGGCTCAAGCGGGAGCTGGCCCGGTCGCGCGCGGTGTGGAAGGTGATCGCCGCCGACATGCCGCTCGGCCTCGTCGTACCGGACACGACGGAGAACAAGCCGAACTTCGAGGCGGTGGCCCAGGGCGACCCGGGCGCCCCGCTCGGGCGTGAGCTGCAGATCGCCGAGCTGCTGCGGTTCGTCAAACACCGGCGGATCACCGGCACGCTGTGGCTGACGGCGGACGTGCACCACACCTCCGCCCAGCACTACCAGCCGTCCCGGGCCGCGTTCACCGACTTCGAGCCGTTCTGGGAGTTCGTCTCCGGACCGCTGAACGCCGGCGCGTTCCCGGCCGGCGCGCTGGACGACACGTTCGGTCCGGAGCGGGTGTTCGTGAAGGCGCCGACCGCGTCGAACGTCTCGCCCGCGGGCGGGTACCAGTTCTTCGGCGAGGTCGACATCGACGGGGACAGCGGCGAGCTGACGGTACGGCTGCGGGAGCAGGACGGCACCGTGCTGTTCACGCAGACGCTGCAGCCGGGCCGGGTCGGTCAGTAGGCGGCATCCGCCGGTGCGCGGCACGCGGCGGTTCGACAGGGCCCGAACGAACACGCGTGCGCGCAGGGCGGACTCGCCCGGGTCTTCGACGCCCTGGCGGTGGCCGTGGCCGCCGGGGACCCCGGGGATCCGCCGGCCGTCGCGGCGGGTGCTCCCCGGCCGTATCCGCTCCCGTTCCCCTTCCGGTTCCCGCCAACAGTAGAAAATGCAATAAAGAGGACGGAAGCATGCTTTACCCATCGGTCACAATCAGTTCGTGATCACGCAACACCCTTCCTTCACAGTGGCTGCATGACTCCAGACATGCCTGATGTGACCCGGGCGAAGCACGGACGGCCCGTGCACCACTGGCGGCGCGACGTCGTCGAACTCGCCGCCCTCTTCACCGCCGTGGCCGTCGCGGACGCGGTGGCCAACCTGATCGGGCACGGGCCCGACGGCCCGGCCCTGCTGGTGATCTCGGCCATCGTGCTGGCCGCGACGGCGGGCTTCCACGTGTGGTGGTCACGCCGCCACGGACACGCGCCGCCGGTGAGCGATACCGGTGCCCGGCCGGCCGCCGAGACGCGGCCGTCCGGGCCCTCCGAGCAGCCCACCGCCGACGAGGTCGCGGGCGCGCTGTGGCGGATGCGGACGACGGTGAAGGACGAGCCGGGCTCGCTGGCCGCCCTGTGCACGGCGCTCGCCGAGCGGCGGGTGGACATCCTCAGCCTGCAGACGCATCCGCTGGCCGACGGCACGGTGGACGAGTTCCTGCTGCGGGCGCCGGGCGCGCTCCCGGCGGCCGAGATCACCCGGGCGGTCGCGCTGGCCGGGGGCGCGGCCACGTGGATCGAGCGGGCCGACCCCCATGACCTGGTCGACGCGCCGACCCGGGTGCTCGGGCTGGCCGCCCGCACCGCCCTGGACACCGCCGAACTGCCGCTCGCGCTGCGCCAGTTGCTGGGCCGCTGCACGATCCGGACGCTGCCCGGCACGCCGGTCGGAGGCGGCCGGGGTCCCGAGCCGGTGCCGGTGGAAGGGGTCCTGGAGGACACCGTGATGCGGCTGCCGGCGCCCGAGGGCGGTGTGCTCACCGTGGAGCGGCCGTATCTGCCGTTCACCCCCACCGAGTTCGCGCGCGCACGGGCGCTCGTGGAGCTGGACACCCGGCTCGGGCCCCGGATCCCCCGCGGTCAGGATGTGCTGACCCTGCCCGAGGGCGACCACATCACCGTGCGCCGGGTCGACACCGGGGACCTGCCGGCCGCCCGGGCGATGCACGACCGGTGCTCGCCGCACACCCTCGGCCTGCGCTACCACGGCCCCGTCGGCGACGCGGACCGCTATCTGAACCACCTGCTCAGTCCCCGCTTCGGCCGGACGCTGGCCGCGCAGACCGCCTCCGGCCGGATCGTCGGCCTCGGGCATCTGCTCTGGGACGGCGACGAGACCGAGGTCGCGCTGCTGGTCGAGGACGACTGGCAGCAGCGGGGCGTCGGCGGCGAGCTGCTCGGCCGGCTGGTGGCGATGGCGGCGGAGGCCGGCTGCGAGAGCGTGTACGCCGTGACGAAGGCGTCCAACACCGGCATGGTCGCCGCGATGCGCGGCCTCGGTCTGCCGCTGGACTACCAGGTCGAGGAGGGCACCCTGGTCATCACGGCCCGCCTGGACGCCACACCGGTCGCCACGTCACCCGGCGCCCAGCCGCCCCGCCTCGGCTGACGGCCCCGCCTCCCCCTCAGCGCACCGCCTCCCGCAGCGGCGTCGCCCGGCGTCCGCGGGAAGCGCCCAGGGCCTGGTCCAGGTCGGACCACAGGTCGTCGACGTCCTCCAGGCCCACCGACAACCTCAGGAGCCGGTCGCTCACCCCGGCCCCGCGGCGGTCGTCGGCGTCCACGATGCGGTGGCTGATGGAGGCGGGGTGCTGGATGAGCGTGTCGACGCTTCCCAGGCTCACCGCGGGGGTGACGAGCCGGACCCGGGAGATCACCTCGTGCGGGTCGCCGTGCACCTCGAAGGCGATCATCGCGCCGCCGAGCCGCGGATAGCGCACCCGGGCCACGCGCGGGTCGGCGGCGAGCCGGCGGGCCAGTTCGGCGGCGTTCGCGGAGGCGGCCCGCACCCGCACCGGGAGCGTGGACAGCCCCCGCAGCAGCAGGTAGCCGGCGAGCGGGTGCAGGACTCCCCCGGTGGCGAACCGTATCTGCCGGAGCCGGCCCGCGAACTCCTCGTCGCAGGCGACCACCCCGGCCAGCACGTCGCCATGGCCGCCCAGGTACTTGGTGGCGCTGTGCAGCACCAGCCGGGCGCCCTGCTCGGCCGGGCGCTGCAGCACGGGCGTGGCGAACGTGTTGTCGGCGAGCAGCGGCACCGAACCGCAGGCGTGCGCGATGCCCCGCAGGTCGAGTTCGGCGAGGGTCGGATTGGCCGGGGACTCGACCATCACCAGACCGGTGTCCGGACGCAGCGCGTCGGCGATGCCGGCCGGGTCGGTCCAGGTGACCTCCGTGCCGAGCAGCCCGGCGGTGAGCAGATGGTCGCTGCATCCGTACAGCGGCCGTACGGCGACGACATGGCGCAGGCCCATGGCGGACCGGGCGAGCAGGACCGCGCTGAGCGCGGCCATGCCGCTGGCGAAGGCGACGGCGGACTCGGTGCCCTCCAGGCGGGCGAGCGCGGTCTCGAAGCGGGCGACGGTCGGGTTGCCGAGGCGGCCGTAGACGGGGGGTCCGACCGGGTCGGCGCCGTCGGTGGCGAAGGCGTCGATGCGGGCGGCCTCGGCGCGGCTGTCGTAGGAGGGGTAGGTGGTGGACAGGTCGATCGGCGGGGCGTGCAGGCCCTGGCGGGCGAGATCGTCGCGGCCGGCGTGCACGGCCTCGGTGGCCAGCGCTCTCGATGCGGTGCGTACGTCGTCGTAGGCACTCGTGCTCGATGTGTCCATGGCCGGAAGGGTGAACAACGAACGGTTCCCGGGAGCCGGACGCCGTGCTACGTTCGGCCGGTGGCCGAATCTGTCGTACTGGATCCGGTCGATCTGCATCTGCTGCGGCTGTTGCAGAACGACGCCCGGACCACCTACCGCGACCTCGCCGCGCAGGTGGGCGTGGCGCCGTCGACCTGTCTGGACCGGGTGACCCGGCTGCGCCGCTCGGGCGTGATCCTCGGGCACCGGCTGCGGCTCGATCCGGCCAAGCTCGGGCGCGGCCTCCAGGCGCTGCTGTCGGTGCAGGTGCGGCCGCACCGGCGGGAGCTGGTGGGACCCTTCGTGGAGCGGATCCGGGCGCTGCCGGAGGCGCGGACGGTGTTCCATCTGACCGGACCGGACGACTACCTGGTGCATGTGGCCGTCGCGGACATGGCCGATCTCCAGCGGCTGGTGCTGGACGAGTTCACGGCACGGCGCGAGGTGGCCCGGGTGGAGACCCGGCTGATCTTCCAGCAGTGGGAGTGCGGTCCGCTGCTGCCGCCCGGCCACGCCCAGAGCTGAATCCCGGCGAACCCGGATGACGCGGCGATCGTCCTCGTACGAGGATGGGCCGCATGTCTGAGACCCAGAGCCCGCTGCCCCGTCAGGTCGCCGACGCCTACGTGGACGACCTCATCGCCCTCGACCCGGTCACCGGTACGTACCTCGGTGTGAAGGAGAGTTCGAGCAGGCTGCCCGACTACTCACCGGCCGGTCAGGAGGCCCTGGCCGAGCTGGCGCGGGCCACCCTCGGGAAGCTGGACGAGGCCGAGCGGCGGCCCGGTGCGGACAGCGACGCGGAGCGGCGCTGCGCGCGGCTGCTGCGGGAGCGGCTGACCGCCGAACTCGCCGTCCACGACGCGCAGGAGCATCTGCGCCGGATCGGGAACCTGGACACCCCCGGGCACGCGGTCCGGGAGATCTTCACGGTCACCCCGGCCGAGACGCAGGAGGACTGGGCGGCGATCGCCGAGCGGCTGCGCGCGGTGCCGGACGCGCTCGCGGGCTACCGCGCCTCGCTCGAACTCGGCCTGGAGCGCAAGCTGTTCGCGCCGCCGCGGCCGACCGCGACCTTCATCGACCAGCTCACCGAGTGGGCGGACACGGACGGCAAGGGCCGCGGCTGGTACGAGGACTTCGCCGCCGCGGGCCCCGAGGCGCTGCGCGCGGAGCTGGACGAGGCGGCGCGCACCGCCACCGGCGCTCTGGTGGAGCTGCGGGACTGGCTGCGGGAGGTGTACGCGCCGGCGATCGAAGGCACCTCGAACGTGGTCGGCCGGGAGCGGTACGCGCGCTGGGCCCGCTACTTCAACGGCACGGACCTGGACCTGGACGAGGCGTACGCGTACGGCTGGGCGGAGTTCCACCGCATCCTCGGCGAGATGAGGAAGGAGGCGGAGAAGATCCTGCCGAGCGCGCAGACGCCGTGGGTGGCGCTCGCGCACCTGGACGAGCACGGCCGGCACATCGAGGGCGTGGACGAGGTCCGCGAGTGGCTCCAGGGCCTGATGGACAAGGCGATCGAGGAGCTGGACGGCACGCACTTCGAGCTGGCCGAGCGGGTGCGGAGGGTGGAGTCGTGCATCGCCCCGCCCGGCGGCGCGGCGGCCCCCTACTACACGCCCCCGTCGGAGGACTTCTCCCGGCCCGGCCGCACCTGGCTGCCCACGATGGGCCTGACCCGCTTCCCGGTCTACGACCTCGTCTCGACCTGGTACCACGAGGGCGTCCCCGGCCACCACCTCCAGCTCGCGCAGTGGGCGCACGTGGCGGAGAACCTCTCCCGCTACCAGGCGACGATCGGCGGGGTCAGTGCCAACGCGGAGGGCTGGGCGCTGTACGCGGAGCGGCTGATGGACGAGTTGGGCTACCTCACGGATGCCGAGGAGCGGCTCGGCTACCTGGACGCGCAGATGATGCGGGCGGTCCGGGTGATCGTGGACATCGGCATGCACCTGGAGCTGGAGATTCCGGCGGACTCGCCGTTCCACCCCGGTGAGCGGTGGACGCCGGAGCTCGCCGAGGAGTTCTGCGGCGCGCACAGCAGCCGGCCGGCCGACTACGTGGAGAGCGAGCTGACCCGGTACCTGACGATCCCGGGCCAGGCGATCGGCTACAAGCTCGGGGAGCGGGCGTGGCTGCTGGGCCGGGAGAAGGCGCGCGAGCGGCACGGCGACGCGTTCGACCTGAAGGCCTGGCACATGGCGGCGCTGTCGCAGGGCTCCCTGGGCCTGGACGACCTGGTGGACGAGCTGTCCCGGCTGTGAGCGCCCGCACTGTCCTGCTCTGACCGCCCGCGTCAGCGCCGGAAGCCTCCTTCCGAGTTGACGACCTCGCCCGTGATCCAGCCCGCCTCGTCGGTGGCCAGCCAGGCGATGAGACGGGCCGGGTCGTCGGGCGCGCCCCAGCGTCCGGCGGGGAACCGCGCGGCCACGGCCGCGTGGACCTCGCCGGTGGCGTACCCGGTGTCGACCGGGCCGGGGTTGACGGCGTTCACCGTGATCCCCTGTCCGGCGAGCGTCGTGGACAGGGAGCGGGTGAGGGAGGCGAGGGCGCCCTTCTGGAGGGCGTAGGCGATCTCGCCCGGCATGCCGCCGCCGAGGTCCTGCCCGGACGTCATGAGCACGACGCGTCCGCCGGGCGTGCCCGGCGGCAGGGCGGCGCGCGAGCGGGCGTACGCCTGGACGAGCAGCAGCACCGAGCGGGTGTCCACGGCCCAGTGGGCGTCGAGCATCGCCGCGTCGATGTCGTCCAGGGTGCCGTCGCAGCCGCTGAGGGCGTGATTGGCGACGAGGATGTCGAGGCGGCCGAACTCCTTGATCGCGGTGCCGACCAGCCGGGCCGGCTCCGTCGGGTCCGCCAGGTCACCGGGGCCCGACACGACCCGCGCCCCGGGGTCGCCGAGCGCCTCGCGCACGGAGTCGGCGACGGCGTCGGGGCTGTCGGCGCCCCAGGGCATGGCGAGGTCGTGCGGCACGTGGTGGTGCAGATACACACTGGCGCCGTAGGCGGCCAGCCGCCGGGCCACGGCGTGCCCGATCCCGGCCCGCCGGCTCGCGCCGGTGACGAGTGCGGTACGGCCGCGCAGGGGCAGGGGGTCGCGGCGCAGTTCGGCGGAGGCCGGCTGCGGGGGTGTGGGCATGGACGCACACCTTAGGGAGGGCGGCTCGCCAGGCGCGAGCGGTTTTCCGTCGGCCGTACGGACGCCTCCGGTGGCGCGGGCGGGGCCCGGGCGGCTAGCTGGTGCCGGGGGCCGATACGGAAGGCGGGCCGGGCATGCAGGAGATGGGGCCGGGGCAGCGAGCGCTGCGGACACCGCGCGCCGCGGGGCTGGCCGGAGTCGTCTTCGCGCTGCTCCTGGCGGCGGCGATCGTGCTGTTCAGGCTGGGGATTCCGGAAGGCGCCGACGCGGTCACCGCGCACGGCTTCACCGATTCCGCGGGGCGCCAGGCGCTGCGCACGGCCCTCGCCCTCGTGCCGTTCGCCGGCATCTTCTTCCTGTGGTTCATCGGCGCGGTCCGCGCGCACGTCGGCGCGGGCGAGGACAAGTTCCTCGCGACGGTCTTCCTGGGCAGCGGGCTGGTCTTCACCGCCACGCTGTTCGGCGCGGCCGCGGCGGCCAGTGCCGTGCTCGTGGTGACCCGTCCGGCCGGCCTGCCACCGGTGCCGGCCGCCTGGGACTTCGGCCGCCACTTCGCGTACACGCTGATGACGGAGTACGCCATGCGGATGGCGGCCGTCTTCGTGTCCTCCCTGTCGGTCATCGGCCGCCGCCTCGGTGTGCTGCCGCGCTGGCTCACGGTGCTGGGCTTTCTCACCGCCGTGACGCTGCTCTTCGGGTCGTCCAACGTGCCCTGGGCGGAACTCGTCTTCCCGGCCTGGTCGCTGCTGCTCAGCGTGCACATCCTCGTGGCGGGCCGCGGTGACCGGCCCCGGCCTGCCGTGGCCGGATGAGGTACGGGCCGCCGGCCGCTCACCCGATCGGCGTGCCCGGCGCGCGGTCACCCCGTCCGGGCTCGCATGCTGGCGAGCGGGGGACGACCGCCGTCCGGAGCCGCCCGCGCGTGCCGCGTGGGGCGTCCGGACCTGGCCATCGGAAGGGCGGAGCGTCGATGAGGCTCGTCGTCGATCTCAACAAGTGTCAGGGGTACGCGCAGTGCGCGTTCCTCGCGCCCGACGTCTTCGCCATGCACGGCGAGGAGGCGCTGATCTACAACCCGCGCGCGGACGAGGAGCAGCGGGAGCGGGTGGCGCGTGCCGTGGCCGCGTGCCCGGTGCAGGCGATCACCGCGGACGGACTGGATCGTACGGGAGAGGCCCGGGAGGCGTCCGATGGCCGCTGACTACGTGGAGTGGCTCAGGCGTGAGGGCCGCATCGTCATCGTGGGTGCCTCGCTGGCCGGCCTGCGGGCCGCCGAGACGCTGCGGGCGGAGGGTTTCGCCGGTGAGCTGACCCTGATCGGTGACGAGCCCTACGAGCCGTACGACCGGCCGCCGCTGTCGAAGTCCGTGCTGCTGGGCAAGGCGTCCCCGCACCACACCGAGCTGCCGCACCGCCGGGAGATCGACGCCAAGTGGCGCCTCGGCGTGGCGGCGACCGGCCTGGATCTGACGGCCAAGCGGGTCCGGCTGGCCGACGGGGACGAGGTGGAGTACGACCGGCTGCTCGTCGCGACCGGCGTCCGCGCCCGGCCGTGGCCGAAGGAGGAGGAGGCCCGGCTGGACGGCGTCTGTCTGCTGCGCACGCGGGAGGACGCGGCGGACCTGTACCGGCGGCTGAAGGCGGGGCCGCGCCGGGTGTTCGTCATCGGCGCCGGGTTCGCCGGTTCGGAGGTCGCCTCGGCGTGCCGGGAGATGGACCTCCCCGTGACCGTGGCGGAGCGGGCGGGCGCGCCGCTGGTGGGCGCGCTCGGCGGGGTCGTCGGCGCGGTCGCGGCGGACCTCCAGACCGAGAACGGCGTGGATCTGCGCACCCATGTCACGGTGACCGCTCTGGAGGGTGACGCGGTCGGCAGGGTGCGGGCCGTCCATCTGTCCGACGAGAGTGTCGTCGAGGCGGACGTGGTCGTGGTCTCGCTGGGTTCGCTGCGGAACACCGAGTGGCTGACCGGGTCGGGGCTGGGTGCCGGGCCCCGGGGCATCGCCTGTGACGCGGGCTGCCGGGCCTTCGACTTCCGGGGCATCGTCACGGACGACGTCTTCGTGGCGGGCGATGTGGCGCGCTCCCCGCACGCGCTTTTCGGTTACCAGTTCCTGTCACTGGAGCACTGGGGCAATGCCGTCGCGCAGGCGGAGACCGCCGCACACAACATGATCTGCCACGGCGCCGACCGGCGGCCGCATCTGTGGATGCCCGCCTTCTGGTCGTCGATGTTCGGTGTGAACATCAAGTCGGTCGGGGTGCCGCCCATGGGCGAGCAGCTCATGATCACGCAGGGCTCGCTGGCCGAGCGCCGGTTCGCCGGGGTCTACGGCTACCAGGGCCGGATCGTGGCCGCCGTGACCTTCGACAACACGCGGTGGCTGGAGTTCTACCGCGCACAGATCGAGCGGGGAGCGCCGTTCCCGGTGGAGTACCCGACGGTGGACCGGCGTCCCGAGGGCCGGCAGCCGGTGCCGGCCGGATTCCCGGACCCGTCCCTGCCGACGCACGGCCCCATGGTCACCCTCAGCGGCTACTCGCCGGCCGACCAGCAGCTGGTCTTCCACCCCGCCCGCCACTGACGCCGTCCACGGCCCCGACGCCCCAAGGACCCGCCATGCCGCACGCCTCGATCGCACGCCGGATCACCGACTACGCCAACCGCGCCAACCCGTACCCGCTCTACGAGGAGCTCCGCCGGACGCCGGTGCTCCACGAGGAGGAGGGAGGTACGTACCTCATCAGTTCGTACTACGACATCAAGGCCCTCCTCCACGATCCGCGGATCAGCTCCGACGCCGCCAACGTGGCCGCCGCCGGGGGCGACGAGCTGGACCAGACCGAGGAGACGGGAGGGCTGCCGCCGTCGTTCCTGCGTCTGGACCCGCCCGAGCACGACCGGCTGCGGCGCATCGCCAACAGTGCCTTCGGGCCGCCGCACCGGCCGCGGCGGGTCGAGAACATGCGGGACGGGATGCGGGAGATCGTCACCGGGCTGATCGACGGTTTCGGCGACGCGCGCCAGATCGACCTGGTCGACCAGTTCGCCTATCCGTTCCCCGTGACGGTGATCTGCCGGCTGCTCGGCGTCCCCCGGGAGGACGAACCGCGGTTCCGCGCCTGGGTCGACCCGCTGGTCGCGGGCCTCGACCCGGCGGCGGGCCCGGACCACGGCGCCGAGACCCAGAAGGCGGCGCGGGAAGCCCGTATGCAGCTCGGCATGTACCTGGCCGGACTGGTCGAGGAGCGCACCAAGGAACCGCGGGACGACCTGTTGTCCGACCTGGTGGCCAGCCGGGGCCCGGACGGCTCCCTGTCGATGATGGAGGTGCTCAGCACCTCGGTGCTGCTGCTGATCGCCGGTCATGAGACGACGGTCAACCTGATCACCAACGGCATGCTCACCCTGCTGCGCCACCCGGACATCCTCCAGCGGCTGCGGGAGGACCCGGGTCTGTCGGTCAACATCGTGGAGGAGCTGCTGCGGTACGAGCCGCCCGTGCAGTTGGTGCCGCAGCGCACCTGCATCGCCGACATCGAGGTGCGCGGGGTCACGATCCCCAAGGGTTCGCGGATCTGGCTGGTCCTCGCCGCGGGCAACCGTGACCCGGAGCGGTTCAAGGACCCGGAGCGCTTCGACCCGGACCGCGGCGACATCCAGCATCTCGGCTTCGGCAGCGGCATCCACAGCTGTTTCGGCGCTCCGCTGGCCCGGCTGGAGACCCAGATCGCGCTGTCCGAGCTGGCCCGGCGGCTGGAGGGTCCCCGCCTGGTCGAGGACCCGCCGCCGTACCGGCAGAACGCCGTGCTGCGCGGCCCCCGGCATCTGAGCGTCGCCTTCGACGGGCTGCGCTGAGCATGTCGTCCGCTCACCCCGTGACTTCCGCCGGCAGCACCACGCAGACCTCGTAACCGCCGTCGCCCGTCGGGCCCGCGGTCATGGTGCCGCCGAGGAGTTCGGCGCGCTGGCGCAGACCGATCAAGCCGTGATGCGCACCGGGCAGCGGAAGCGGCGGCTGGGTCGGCGCGGTGTTGGTGACCCGGACCCGGACGGAGCCGTTGGCGTGCAGCAGGTCGATGCGCGCCCTCGCCCCGGGAGCGTGCTTGCGGGTGTTGGTCAGCGCTTCCTGGACCGTGCGGTAGACCGCGCGCTGCACGGTGGCCGGGAGACCTTCGGGCAGGTCCATCTTCAACTCGGTCTCGATGCCGCAGCTGTCGGCCAGCCGCTGGATGTCGGTGAGCGCCGGCTGCGGGGTCAGCTCCGTGGGGTGGCCGCCGGAGGCCCGGAGGACGCCGACCATGTGGCGCAGCTCGTCCAGCGTCTGCACGCTCAGCCGGCGGATCGTCGCCGCGGCATCCTTGGTGTCCGCGTCGTCCGCGCCGACCTGGAGCGCTCCGGCGCGCACGGCGATCAGGCTGACCTGGTGGGAGACGACGTCGTGCATCTCCCGCGCCAGCTGGGCGCGCTCCTTGGCCAGGACGGCCTGGGCCGTCAGCAGCTGCTGATGGTCACGCGCCTCGGAGATCTCGGTCAGTCTGAGCGACAGATCACGCCGGGTCCGCACCAGCTGCCCGAGGAACACGGCAGCGGCCGCTGTGGCGGCGCTGTAGCCGAACGCGATCAGCTTCCGGGGCTCGGTCAGATCGAAGTGCGGTGACGGCAGGGCCGTCGTGTCGCAGAACGCGAAGCCCAGGACGCACAGCAGCAGCAGCGTCCGGGGGCGGCTGAGGGACGCGAGCGTGTACAGCGCGGCCAGGCAGGCGACGACCGCGTCGGACAGCAGCACGGCCGGAAGGGTCAGCAGGAAGGTGAGCAGCGGTTGCCGCCGGCGCAGCAGCAGGACGACGGCGGCGCCCAGGCCGCAGGCCATCCGCAACGGCTCGCCGATGTCCCAGTGGGCCCACACGTCGAGGAGGGCCATGGCCATCGCCACGCCGTCCAGCACCAGCGGGGGCGGGCGGCGGGTCATCCGGTCTCCTCCGCGAGGAGGCCGGCCCGCTGGGCGAAGAGGGCGGCCTGGACCCTGCCGCTGACCTCCAGCTTGGTGAGGATCGCGCTGACATGGTCCTTGACCGTGCCGGTGCCCAGGTGCATCCGGGTCGCGATCTCGGCGTTCGACAGGCCCTCGGCGATGAGGACGAGCACCTCACGCTCCCGGCCGGTGAGCCGTTCGAGGGCCTTGGGCGGGCGCTCCGGCGCTCCGGCGCTGAGATAGCCGTCCACCACGGTGCGGGTGACCTTGGGCGACAGCACCGTGCCGCCGCGGGCCAGGCTTTCCACCGCCAGCGGCAGCGCCTCGGGGTCGGTGTCCTTGAGGAGGAATCCGGCGGCGCCCGAGCGCAGTGCCGTCTCCACGTACTCGTCCATGTCGAACGTGGTCAGCATGGCCACCACGGGTGGCTCCCGCAGTCGGCGGATCTCACCCAGGACGGTGAGCCCGTCCACGTCCGGCATGCGGATGTCCAGCAACACGACGTCGGGGCGCTTCTCGCGCACCGCTCGCAGGGCCTGACCGCCGGACACGGCCCCGACGACCTCGATGCCGTCGGCGGCGGCCAGGATGCGCTGGAAGCCCGTGCGGATCAGGGCTTCGTCGTCGACCACCAGTACCCGGATCACGTGCGCTCCAGCCTGTATGGAACCACTGTCCGATTCGTACCACGCCCGGGGCGGCTTCGCCGCTGGGCGCCGTACGGACAGGCGCCATGACCCTCGGTGCCGTGATCACGCGACGGCGCGTCCCCCCTGCCGTGTCAGGGCCGGCCGGTGAGGCACATATGCCGTCGCGTGGTCGGCAGGGTCGGCACCGCGACGGTGGGGACGCCGTCGGCCGACTGCCGGCGCTGGGGGGTGGTCAGGCGGTCGAACCGGGTGCTCCAGCAGCCGTCGCGCAGCGTCAGCGTGACGGCGGACGCGGGCGGCACCTGAAGGTGCCGGAAGGAGCGGACGGGTACGGACAGGGCGTGGACCAGCGCGGCTCTGATGACGGACGCCTCGGTGATCGCGAGGACGCGCCCCGTGTCGGCGGGCAGGGTGCCCAGCCAGGCGGCTGTGCGCCGGCAGAGGTCGCGGACGGTCTCGCCGCCGTGCGGCGCGGCGTCGGGATCCGTCAGCCAGACGGACAGACCATGGGGGTCCACGGCCGCGATGTCCTCGGGTGTACGGCCGTCCCATGTGCCGTGGTCCAGGTCGCGCAGGGCGTGCTCGGGCGTGGCCGCGATGGCGAGCGCCTCGGCGGTCTGCGCGCAGCGGGCGGAGGGCCCCCGCAGGGCGAGTGCGTACGGCGGAAGGGCCGCTGTCATGGCTGCCAGCTCACGCCGGCGGCGCTCACTCACGGCACCGTCTCCGAAGACCCGGCCGAGGCCGCCCTCCGCGGTGGTCGCGCAGAGCATCGTCAGTCGCACCGTCACTGTCCGACCTCCTTCTCCGATCGGGAGGGCCACGCGGCCGGCGGACCAGCCGGGGCAGAGCCGTTTCCCCTGCACACAACGTTCCAGGAAAGGCACTCCTTCAACCTCCGGCAGGTGGCCGGACCACCCCCGCCGGTCGGCGGGTCGCCGGTCAGCACACCTAGCGCTGGAGCGTGACCAGGTCGCACTGGTACCAGGTGCCCGGCTTGCCGCCGAGGTCGGCCGGGTCGGCCGGTCCGACCGGGACGAACCCGGCCTTGGTCAGCACCCTGTGCGACGCGACGTTCTGGTGGCTGGTGGCCGCCCGCAGGACCCGCAGTCCGTACCGGCGTGCCGCCACGCGGCACAGCTCCCGGACGGTCTCGGTGGCCACACCCCGGCCGGCGACGCGCTCGGCGACCCGGTAGCCGAGTTCCGCGGTGCGGTTCTCGATGTTGACCAGGTTGAACCGGCCGAGGACCGAGCCGTCCTCGGCGAGGAGCACGTAGAAGGCGCAGCTGCCGGCCTCCTGCTCGGCCAGCAGGGCGTTGTAGCGGTCGGTGAACTGCTCGAAGTACTCGTCGCCGCGGTCGGAGACGAAGGCGGCGAAGTAGGCGCGGTTCGACAGCTCGAAGTCCAGGACCGCGGGGGCGTGGCTGGCGTGCAGCCGCTTCAGCTCGGGCACTGCCCGACTCTACCCGGACGCGGTGCCGGGGCCACCTGCGTTGCGCCGACCGACCGACAACCGGGCCGCGCGGTGGCGCGCCTCAGCAGCCGCAGGCGCCCCCCACGGGTGCCGTCAGCGGGTCGGCGTCCCGGCGCGCCGTGCCCTGCCAGGTCTCGTAGGGGAAGCCCTCGCGGGCCCAGTACTCGAAGCCGCCGAGCAGCTCCTTGACCTGGTGGCCGAGTTCGGCGAGGGCGAGGGCGGCGCGGGTGGCGCCGTTGCAGCCGGGGCCCCAGCAGTACGTCACCACCGGCACGTCCGGGTCGAGGAGCTGTGCGGCCTGCTCCGGGATGAGGGCGGTCGGCAGGTGGACCGCGCCGGGGATGTGCCCCTGGTCCCAGGACTCGGTGGAGCGCGAGTCCACGACGACGAAGCCGGGGTCGCCGCCGGCCGCGAGCGCGGCGGCGACGTCGGAGACGTCGGCGTGGAAGGCGAGGCTCGCCCGGAAGTATGCGGCGGCCTCTGCGGGAGCGGCCGGGGCGACGCGCAGGACGGGGTTCTCGGAAGCCGTGTCGATCATGTGGGGAAATCTACGGTCCGGGGGGCGCCGCCTGAAGGGACGATCCCCGGGGTTGCCCTTGCCCGGCCGGGGATTCCCCTGCTATCCATCCGGGATGAGCGTGCATTCCCCGGACGCCACCGACTGGCGCATCCTCGACGTCCTCCAGCGCGACGGACGGGCCAGCTACGCCGAGCTGGCGCGGGCCGTTTCCATGTCGCCGAGCGCTGTCACCGAGCGGGTCCGGCGGCTGGAGGAGGCCGGGGTGATCCAGGGGTACGCGGCGGTGGTCGACCCCGAGCGGCTGGGCCTGCCGATCCTGGCGTTCGTGCGGCTGCGCTATCCGAACGGCAACTACAAGCCGTTCCACGACCTGGTCGCGGCGACGCCCGAGATCCTGGAGGCGCACCATGTCACGGGCGACGACTGCTTCGTCATCAAGGTCGCCGCGCGGTCGATGTCCCATCTGGAGGAGATCTCGGGACGGATCGGCGCGCTGGGCTCGGTGACCACCAGCGTCGTCTACTCGTCCCCGCTGACCCGGCGCCCCCTGGGCCGCTAGGTCCTGTCACCAAACTCCCGTCGTTCGCCCGGAGGGCGGGCCGCGCGGCGTCAGGTGCGTGCTCTCGGCGTGCCGGGCCCCGGCCCTCGTACTGGATGTACTTGGGTCGGGGCCCGGTGCGGCGAGAGTGCGTGCATGGCGTCGCGCGGCAGACGGGAGTTTGACGACAGGGCCTAGGCCCCGCCCCGCTGCCGCAGTGTCGAGCCCGATCTGTCCTTGACGACCTCCAGCCGGGCGTGGATCCGGCGGCGCAGGTCGGCGACGTGGCTGACGATGCCGACGCTGCGGTCGCGTTCGCGCAGGGAGTCCAGGACGTCCAGGACCTCGTCCAGGGTCTGGTCGTCCAGGCTGCCGAAGCCCTCGTCGATGAAGAGGGTGTCGAGGCGGACGCCGCCCGCCTCGTCGGTGACGACGTCGGCCAGGCCGAGCGCGAGGGCGAGGGAGGCGAAGAACGTCTCGCCGCCGGACAGGGTCGCGGTGTCCCGTTCCCGTCCCGTCCAGGCGTCGACCACGTGCAGCCCCAGCCCGGAGCGCCCGCGCCCGGTGCGGTCGTCGGAGTGGACGAGGGTGTAGCGGCCCGACGACATGCGCTGGAGGCGGACGGTCGCGGCGGCGGCGACCTGTTCCAGACGGGCCGCCAGGACGTACGCCTCCAGGCGCATCCGGCGTTCGTTGTCGGCGGAGGTGCCCGCGGTGAGGGCGGCGAGCCTGGCCACCCGGTCGTACTCCTCGCGCAGCGGGCCGAGCCGGCGTACGGCCTGGGTGGCCCGGGCGGAGAGGCGGTCCAGCTGCGCGCAGCAGCGGGCGGCGGCGTCGCGCGCGGAGGCCGCCTCGCGCAGCCTCCGTTCCGCGGCGGCCGCCGTCCGCTCGGCCGTGGCCGGGTCCGCGGGCGGCTGCTGGGCGGCGGCCGCGGTGCCGGGCTCGGCGAGGACCGCGCGGACGGCGGCCTCCTCCTGCTGCCAGGCGTCCAGGCGGTGCTGGAGTTCGCGGTGGGCGGCCGGGTCCAGGAGGGCCGCCGCGGCGGCCTGCGGGGTGTCGAAACCGGCCCGGTAGGCGGCGTCGGCGAGGCGGGCGTCGGCGTCCTTCAGCCGCTGGGCGGCGTCCTCGGCGGCGCGCACGGCGTCGGCGGCGTCGGTGAGCAGGGCCGCGCGCCGCTCCAGCTGGGCGGCGCGCGCGGCCACGCTGCCGGCGCTGCCCCGAGCCTGCTCCAACTCCGCTCCCAGCTGGGCCTGTTCGCGCTCCAGAGTGTCGCGGCGGGTGAGCCGGGAGGCGGCCCGTACGGCGGCCTGCTGGCGGTCGGCGAGCCGCTGCTCGCGTTCCCGCTCGGCGCGCCGCAGCTCCTCCTGGGCGGGGTGCAGGCCGGAGGCCGCGCGGCGCGCGCGGGCGTACTCCTGCTCCAATCGGTCAGCCTCGGTGGCGAGTTCGGCGGTGGGTGTGTCGCCGGCCTCGGCGGTGGCGGCGGCCAGGGCCTCGCGGACCACGCCGAGACGCCGCTCGTCCTCGGTGTGCTGCTCCTCGGCCCGCTGGTAGGCGGCGAGGGCCTGGTCCTCGGCCTCGCGGTCGACGTGTCCGGCGACCTTGCGGGCGGGGGCGGGGTGGTCGGTGGCTCCGCAGACCGCGCAGGGCTCGCCGTCGGTGAGACGGGCGGCCAGTTCGGCGGCGATGCCGTTCAGCCGCTGTTCCTTGACGTCGAGCCAGTGGGCGCGCGCGTCGAGGGCGCGCTGCCGTGCGGCACGCGCGTGCTGCTGGGCCTGTTCGAGGTCGGCGGCGAGCTGGTCGCGGGTGCGGGCCGCGTCGAGCCGGCGCCGCATGGGGGCGCGCTGGACGGCGAGCTGTTCGGCGCGGGTGGCGGCCTCCTGGGCGGAGTCGACGCGGGTCTGGAGGGCCGCGCGGATGCCGTCCCAGTCGGCGAGCCAGGCCTCGGCCTCGCGCAGGACGTCCTCGTCGGCGCGCTCCTGCCGGTCGAGTCCGGCCCGCTCCTCGGCGAGTTCGGCGAGCCGCCGTTCGGCGCGCCGGGCCGCGTCCAGGCCGCCCAGTTCCTCGGCGGCCCGGCGGGCGGCGGCGGCGAGTCCGCTCGCGCCCGCGTCGGCACAGGAGTCGGGCAGCAGTCCGCGCGCGTGTGCCTCGGCGGCGGCGGCCCGGCGGTGTTCCGCCTCGGCGGCGTCCCGCAGCTCCAGCGCTGGGGCGACCGCCTCCGCCTTGCGGGCCCGCTCCATCCGCTGCTGGGCCTCGCGGTGGGCGCCGGACCGCTCCTGGAGGCGCTCGGCGCGCTGCCGGGCCTCGGCGAACCGGGCCTGGAGGCGGGCGAGTTCGCGTATCTCGTCCAAGGCCCGGCGGGCCGTGGCGTGGGCGGACTCGGCGGCGGAGAGCCGGCAGTGGGCGACGGTGAGGCGTTCCCGTGCGGTGCTGCGGGCCACGGCGGCGGCGGCGAGGACGGCCTCGGCCAGACCCGGGTCGCCCGGGGCCAGGTCGGGCAGCTCCATGGCGTCGCCGGCCTCCTGCTGCATGCGGTGGGCGTCGGCGAGCAGGGCCGTGTCGCCCTCACGCACGCGTGCCTCGGTGGCGCGGCGGCGTTCGGCGAGGCGCTTCTCGACGTCGGCGAAGCGCTGGGTGTCGAAGAGGCGGCCGAGGAGCCTGCCGCGGGCCTCGGCGTCGGCGCGCAGGAAGCGGGCGAAGTCGCCCTGGGGCAGCAGGACGACCTGGCAGAACTGCTCGCGGCTCATGCCGAGCAGCTGGGTGATCTCCTCGCCGATCTCCTGGTGGGAGCGGCTGCGGTCCTTCCAGACGCCGGCCGTGCCGTCGTACTCGCGCAGCCAGGTCTGGGCCTTGTCGACGGTCGTGCCCGTGCCCCGCAGCTTGGGGCGCTCCCACGGGGGCTGCCGGGTGATCTCCAGCCGGCGTCCGGCGACGGTCAGTTCGAGGCGGACCTCGGTGCGGGTGCCCGGCCGGGCGTGGTCGCTGCGCAGGGTCATGCCCTGGCCGCTCTGCCGGGCGCCGGGGACGGAGCCGTAGAGGGCGTAGCAGACGGCGTCCAGGATGGAGGTCTTGCCGGCTCCGGTGGGGCCGTGCAGCAGGAACAGCCCGGCGGCGGACAGGGCGTCGAAGTCGACGCTCTGGGCGTCCCCGAAGGGCCCGAAGGCGGTGATGTCGAGCCGGTGCAGCCTCACCGGGCCACCTCCCGCACGGCGTCGTCGGCGCGCACGGCGTCGAACGCCTCGCGCAGTACGGCCGTCTCGTCCTCGTCGGGTCCGGCGCCGCGCACATGGGCGACGAAGTCCTGGGCGATCTGCTGGTCGCTGCGGCCGGCGAGGCGGCGCGCGTACGACACCTGGGGGTCGTCCGGGGCGCGCTCGGGGGCGAAGACCAGGCTGAGGGTGTGCGGGAAGCGCTCGGTGAGCCGGGCCATCGGGTCGGCCGGGCGGACGGGGTCGGTGAGGGTGGCCTCGATCCAGGCGTCCTCGTGGCGGGTCAGCTCCGGGTCGGCGAGGAGGTCGTCCAGGGTGCCGCGGACGCGGGCGAGCGGGCGGGGCACCGGGCAGTCGACGCGTTCCGCGGCGACGGAGCCGTCCGCGTCCAGGTCGATCAGCCACATGCTCTTGCGGTGGCCGGCCTCGGAGAAGGAGTAGGCGAGCGGCGAGCCGGAGTAGCGCACGCGCTCGGTGATGGTCTGGCAGCCGTGCAGGTGCCCGAGCGCCACGTAGTCGACGCCGTCGAAGACGCCGGCCGGTACGGCGGCCACCCCGCCGACGGTGATGTCCCGCTCGCTGTCGCTGGCCTGGCCGCCGGTGACGAAGGCGTGGGCGAGGACGACGGAACGCGTGCCCCGCGCGCGCGTGGCGAGGTCGGCGCGGACGCGGTCCATGGCGGCGCCCAGCACGGCCTCGTGGCCGGCCCTGTCGACGCCGAACTCGTCCTTCACCAGGGCCGGTTCGAGGTACGGCAGGCCGTAGAAGGCGACGTCCCCGTGGGCGTCCCGGAGCACGACGGGGGTGCCGGCGGCGGACGGCTCGGTGCGCAGGTGGATGCCCGCGCGGCCGATGAGTCCGGCGCCTACGCCGAGGCGGCGGGCCGAGTCGTGGTTGCCGGAGATCATCACCGTGGGCACGCCGAGGTCCGCGAGGCGGTGCAGGGCGGTGTCGAACAGTTCGATCGCGGCGAGGTGGGGCACCGCGCGGTCGTACACATCGCCCGACACGACCACCGCGTCCACCTCGCGCTCACGCACGGTGGTGACGAGGTGACCGATGAACTCGGCCTGGGCCCCGAGCAGGTTCACCCGGTGGAAGGCCCGGCCGAGGTGCCAGTCGGACGTGTGCAGGATTCTCATGATCCCCGAGACTAACGGCCGGGTCTGACATCACGGGCGGTTACTCCCGTATCAGCCCGTCATGACCCGCATAACACCAGCCCGTTATGTCTGATTCGCACCAATCGTCAGGCGTCTCCGTAGGCTTCGCCGCCCAGTTCGAAGCCGGCCGTGCCCGCCGTCACATCGGCGAGCCAGGCGCGGAAGGCGTCCACGTCGGCGTCCGGCAGGCCGACCTCGATGGTGACGGCCTCGCCGTAGCGGACGTCGCGCACCTCGCGTCCGGTGGCGCGCAGGTCGTTCTGCACCTTGCCGGCGCGCTGGTGGTCGACGGTCACCGTGGCCAGCCGGAAGCGGCGGCGGGTGATCGTGCCGAGCGCGTCCAGGGCCTCGCCGACCGAGCCGCCGTAGGCGCGGATGAGTCCGCCGGCGCCGAGCTTCACGCCGCCGTAGTAGCGGGTGACGACGGCCACCACGTACCGCATGTCGCGGCGCAGCAGCATCTGCAGCATGGGCACGCCGGCGGTACCGCCCGGTTCGCCGTCGTCGCTGGCCTTCTGCACGGAGGCGTCGGCGCCGATGACGTACGCCCAGCAGTTGTGGGTGGCGTCGGCGTGCTCCTTGCGCACGGCGGCGATGAAGTCCTGGGCCTCCTGCTCGGTGGCGGCCGGGGCGAGGGCGCACAGGAAGCGGGAGCGGTTGATCTCGGTCTCGTGCACGCCCGCGCGGGCGACTGTGCGGTACTCGTCCTGCATCCCGCCAGCCTATGCGAGCGCCGGGACGCCCCGGTCACCTCTTCTTCTTCCCGCGCGGGACCGTGAACGACGTGAGCAGCGCCGCGTCCGGGCCGAGGGCCGGCCAGCCATCGCCGTGCCAGGCGAGCACGGCGATGGCGCAGGTCGGGAACTTCGCCCGCAGCCGGTCCAGCGAGTCGTCGAGGCCGTCCGCGGCCAGCGTCAGGACCAGCTGCTCCAGGCCGGGGTTGTGGCCGATCAGCAGCAGCGTCCGCACCTGGGGCGGCACCTCGTGCACGACCTCCAGCAGCTCGGGCACGCCGGCCGCGTACAGCCGCCGGTCGTAGCGCACCGGCGGCGGCGTGGCCCACTCGGCGGAGACCAGCTCCCAGGTGCGGCGGGCGCGCACGGCGGTGGAGCACAGGGCGAGGTCGGGCAGCGTACCGGCGGCGAGGGCACGCCCGGCAGCCGGAGCGTCCCGCAGCCCGCGCGGGGCGAGCGGCCTGCGCTGGTCCTCGACACCCTCGGGCCACGCGGACTTCGCATGCCGCATCACCACGAGCCGCCGCAGCGGACCGGCGCCCGCCGGGGCGTTCACGCGGGGCTCCCGAGATCCTGCGAGCCGAGCGGCCCGCGGCGGTCCTCGACACCCTCCGACCACGCCGACCCGACGCACCACGACACCACCAGCCGCCACAACGGACCGGCACCCGCCCAGGCGTTCACGCCGACCTCCCGACACCACGCCGGACCAGCGCCCCGCACCGGCCCCCTCCGACCACGCTCACCCCGCCGGACCACGACACCACCAGCCGCCGCAACGGGCCGGCACCCGCCCAGGCGTTCACGCGGGGCTCCCGAGGCCGTGCGAGCCGAGCGGCCCGCCCCGGCCCCCTCCGACCACGCCCACCCCGCCGCACCGCGACACCACCAGCCGCCACAACGGACCGGCACCCGCCCAGGCGCTCACGCCGACCTCCCGACACCACGCCGGACCAGCGCCCCGCACCGGCACCCTCCGACCACGCCCACCCCGCCGCACCGCGACACCACCAGCCGCCGCAGCGGACCCGCGTTCACGCGGGGCTCCCGAGGTCCTGCGCGAGGTCGAGGGCGAGCAGGCGGTCGGCGTAGGCGTACGTCTCGAAGCGGGCGCCGTCGGACAGATCCGGGGCGCGCGCCACGTCCCGCAGCACGTCCAGCACCCCCGGCAGGTCGAGATCGTTTTCCCAGGCGGCCCGCAACCGTCCGCGCACCGGTTCCGGTACCGGTCGTGAGGGGTGCCGCGCCCATCCGGCCACGGCCCGCCGCCAGTCGGCGAGTTGCCCGGCGGCCCGGTCCAGGGCGGTGCCGTCCAGCCGCGCGGGCTGGTGCCGGGGGACCGACAGCAGGGCGAGCCGCAGCGCGGCGGGGTCGGCGAGCAGGGCCGTAAGCGACGGCTGCGGACCGACCCAGTCCACCGGCGCCACAGCCGCCAACGGCCCCTCGCCTCGCGCCCCCGGCGCCAAGCCCCCCACCGGGTCTGAGGCCGACCGAGCCTTTGGCGCCGGGTCTCCTCCCCGCCGAGCTGCCGGCGCCGGGTCCGCCGGCGGACCCTCGCCCCGCTCTCCGGGTGCCACGGCCGCCGCCGTCCCCTCAGCCAGGTGCGGTGCCGGCCGCTCAGCCGACTCCTCAGGCGCCGCAGCCGCCGGGCCCTCGGCCCGCTCGCCCCGCGGCACGGCCGGCTCCCCCGGCCCCCCACCCCACGCGCCCGGCGTAGGCCACCGTGCGACGTGGATCACCTGGGCCTCGCCCAGTCCGGACGCGAGGTCGCGGTCGTCCTCGAAGGGGCGGATGGCGAGGTGGGTGGCGGCTGTGCGGAGTTCGGGCTGGTCGCGGGGGGCCGTGAGGATCGTCCAGACCGGGGTGCCGCCCAGTTCCAGCGCCCGTACGAGCAGGTCGGCGGTGAGCAGCACCCGCAGGGCCGTCGGGTCGAGGCCGAAGGCGTGGGTCTCGATGCGGGTCAGGCCGCGGCGGGCGGGCGCGGCGGGTACGGGCTCACCGGTTCGGGCGTCGAGAATGCGCAGCACGGAGCGAGCGTAGGCGGACCGGCGGCCGTACGCAGCGGCTTGCACCGATTGCGGACGGCGTGGCGGGGTGCGGCGGGAATCCACACCCGCCGCGGCGATGTTGCCCCGACGCACAGTTCCCCGCAGCCCGAGGAGGCGGCCGATGTACGGCGACGAAGCGACGATCCGCAGGATTCTGACCGAGCTGGGCGACACCTGGGCGGTGGTCGGCCTGTCCTCGAACCAGAACCGGCCCGCCTACGGGGTGGCACGGGTGCTCCAGCGGTTCGGCAAGCGGATCGTGCCGGTGCATCCCAAGGCCGAGACGGTGCACGGGGAGCAGGGCTACGCCTCCCTCGCGGACATCCCGTTCGACGTGGACGTGGTGGACGTCTTCGTGAACAGCGACCTGGCCGGCGCGGTGGCGGACGAGGCCGTGGCGAAGGGCGCGCGGGCGGTGTGGTTCCAGCTGGGGGTCGTCGACGAGGCCGCCTATGAGCGGACCCGGGCGGCGGGTGTGGAGATGGTGATGGACCGGTGCCCGGCGATCGAAATTCCCCGCCTGAGCTAGCCTGTCTCACCTTCTTCTCACAATTCGGCGCTGAATATTGACATTCTGAGTCCGCGCTGACCAGTGCGAAGTCTCGACCAAGACACCGGAGATCCCGGGTCAAAATTTGGTTATCGGTCTTCTGTCGGAGCGGAATGCGTCCCTAATCTGTGGCCTCCTTGCTCGTCAATCCCGCGTCAACGATCTGAGAGGCCACTTGACATGCCGAAAGTCGACCATGCTGTGCCGGTAGCCACGGCGGATTCCGGCGGTCTGCGCCGGGACGTCGGGCTCATCGGTCTGATGTGGGCCTCGGTGGGCTCCATCATCGGATCCGGCTGGCTCTTCGGCGCCGAGAAGGCGGTCGTGGCGGCGGGCCCCGCGGCGATCATCTCCTGGCTGATCGGCACGGTGGCGATCGTGCTGCTCGCGCTGGTGCACGCCGAGCTCGGCGGCATGTTCCCGGTGGCGGGCGGCACGGCCCGCTATCCGCACTACGCGTTCGGCGGTCTGGCCGGCATGTCCTTCGGCTGGTTCTCCTGGCTGCAGGCGGCGACGGTGGCCCCGGTCGAGGTCGAGGCCATGATCGGCTACGCCAAGCACTGGCAGTGGGCCGACGGCCTCCAGCACCACGACGGCACGCTGACCACCAGCGGCTTCGCCGTGGCCGTGGTCCTCATGGCGGTCTTCGTCGGCGTCAACTTCTTCGGCGTGCGTGCGCTCGCGCACACCAACAGCGCCGCCACCTGGTGGAAGATCGCCGTCCCGCTCGCGGCGATCTTCATCATCGCGATCGGCAACTTCCACCCCGGCAACTTCACCTCCGAGGGCTTCGCGCCCTTCGGCGCCAAGGGCGTGCTCAGCGCCATCAGTGACAGCGGCATCATCTTCGCCCTGCTGGGCTTCGAGCAGGCGATCCAGCTGGCCGGCGAGAGCCGCGACCCGCAGCGGGACCTGCCGCGCGCGACGCTGGGCTCGGTCGCGATCGGCGCCGCCATCTACGTCCTGCTCCAGATCGTCTTCATCACCGCGCTTCCGCACACCTCCTTCGCGCACGGCTGGGCCCACCTGGACTTCCCGGGCATCAGCGGCCCGTGGGCGGGCCTCGCCACCCTGGTCGGCCTGGGCTGGCTGAGCGTGGTGCTGTACATCGACGCGGTGATCTCGCCCGGCGGCACGGGTCTGATCTACACGACGGCCACCTCCCGCGTCTCGTACGGCCTCGCGAAGAACGGCTACGCGCCGAAGCTGTTCACGAGGACCGACAAGCGCGGTGTGCCGTGGTTCGGTCTGATCGTCTCGTTCGTCACCGGCGTGATCTGCTTCCTGCCGTTCCCGAGCTGGCAGACGCTGGTCACGTTCATCACCTCGGCGAGCGTGCTGATGTACGCGGGCGCGCCGCTGGCCTACGGCGTGTTCGCCGACCGGCTGCCGCACCGCGAGCGCCCGTACCGGCTGCCCGCCGGCAAGATCATCTCCCCGCTGTCCTTCGTCGTCGCCGACCTCATCATCTACTGGGCCGGCTGGGGCACGCTGTGGCGCCTGGGCTTCGCGATCCTGCTCGGTTACGTGCTGCTCGGTTCGTACGCCTGGTACGCGATCCGCAAGGGTCTGCCGGACGCACCGCGCCTGGACTTCAAGGCCGCGCAGTGGCTGCCCGGTTACCTGGTGGGCATGGGCCTGATCTCCTGGCTGGGCGGCTTCGGCGGCGGCCGGGGCACCATCGGCCTGTGGTGGGACATGCTGATCGTGGCGGCCTTCTCCCTGGGCATCTACTACTGGGCCAAGGCCACCGCGTCGCGGCCCGAGGCGATCGAGCGCAGCATCGACGAGGTCGTGGTGACGGACGCCCCCGCGCACTGACCACGTCCGCGCCCCGACCACACCCGCCGCACACACGGTGTCCCGTCGGCCGACCGGCTGACGGGACACCGTCATAATGCCCCGCGTGACGCCTCCTTCCCCCCATCCCAAGTCCCCTTCCACCGCGCACTGTCCGGTCGTCGTCGTGGGCGCCGGGCCGGCCGGCCTGACCGTCGGCAACATCCTGCGTGCCGCCGGCGTCGACTGCCTGGTCCTGGAGACCGAGAGCAGAGCGTTCATCGAACAGCGGCCGCGCGCCGGCGTGATCGAGGAGTGGGCCGTACGCGGCCTCGAAGAACGCGGCCTGGCCGGCGACCTGTCGAAGCGTGCCGAGCGGCACACCGAGTGCGAGTTCCGCTTCGACGGCCGTGGTCACCGCTTCGCCTACACCGAGCTGACGGGCTACCACCACTGGGTCTACCCACAGCCGTTGCTCGTGACCGATCTCGTGCGCGAGTACGCCGACGTGCGCGGCGGGGAGATCCGCTTCGGCGTGCGGGACGTACGCCTGCACGACCTGGACTCGGACCGGCCCGCCGTGTCGTACACCGACCCGGACAGCGGTGAACGGCACCTGGTTACCTGCGAGTTCGTGGCCGGCTGCGACGGAGCGCGCGGGGCGAGCCGGGCCGTGCTGCCGCCGCGGGCGCGGATCTCCCGGCACGACTACGGCATCGGCTGGCTGGCGCTGCTCGCCGAGGCGCCGCCGTCCTCGGACCGCGTGCTGTTCGGCATGCACGCGGACGGGTTCGCCGGGCACATGCCGCGCAGCCCCGAACTGACCCGCTACTACCTCCAGTGCCCGCCCGGCGACGACCCGGACTCCTGGTCGCACGAGCGCGTCTGGGACGAGCTCCAGCGGCGGCTGCGCGCGACGGACCGTCCGCCGCTGACGGAGGGGCGGCTGCTGGAGAAACGGGTGCTGGACATGCACAACTACGTGGTGGAGCCCATGGGGTTCGGCCGGCTGTTCCTGGCCGGCGACGCCGCGCACCTCGTCGCGCCGATCGCCGCGAAGGGCATGAACCTGGCCCTGCACGACGCGTTCCTGCTCGGTGACGGCCTCGTCGCCCAGCTGACCGAGGGCGACGCCACGGGCCTGGACGGCTACTCGGACGCGTGCCTGCGCCGGGTGTGGGACTACCAGGAGTTCTCGCAGTGGCTGTCCGAGATCTACCACGGCACCTCCTACGGCGACCCCTACCGCGCCGGCACCACGCTGGCCCGGCTGCGCCGGCTGTTCACCTCACCGGTCGCGGCGGCGGCCTTCGCCGAGCAGTACCTCGGGACGGCCGGCGCGTTCTGAGCCGGTCAGCGCCCGGCTGCGCCGCCTCTTTCGGCGAGCCGGTGGTCGGCCGTCCTGAGAGCCTCCTCGACCAGGCGCCGCAGGTGTCCGTGGCGCAGTGAGTAGATCACCCGGCGGCCCTCCTTGCGGGTGTCCACCACTTGGGCAAGCCGCAGCCGGGCCAGGTGCTGGCTGACGGCCGGCCGGGCGGCGCCGCACGCCTCGGTGAGCGTGCCGACGTCGGCCTCGCCGGCCGCCAGCGTGTGCAGCAGGGCGAGCCGGGTGCGGTCGCCGAGCAGGGCGAGGAGTTCGGCGGCGAGCGCGAACTGCTCCTCGCCCGGGCTGCGCTCGTGCGCATGGTGCGCAGGTGACAGGTGCATGCGTGCGCTCATACGCACATAATGGCCCGGTGGGCGCCGCGCGTCCACTCCCGCCCACCGGAAGGGGATCGACGTGAGCGACCGGCACCCTCATGAGCACGGCTCGCACGAGCACGGCCCGCACGAGCACGGGCACGGCCCGCATGGGCATGCGCACGGCGCACCCGGCCTGCTCCATCGCCTGGCCCATCTGCTCACCCCGCACTCCCACGAGACCGCCGCGAAAGTGGATCCGGCGCTGGAGTCCTCGGTGCGCGGCATGCGCGCGCTGTGGGTGTCACTGGCCGTGCTGGGGGCGACCGCGCTGGCCCAGGCGGTGGTGGTGGCCGTGTCCGGGTCGGTGGCGCTGCTCGGGGACACGGTGCACAACGCGGCCGACGCGCTGACCGCCGTGCCCCTCGGCATCGCCTTCGTGCTGGGCCGCCGGGCGGCGACCCGCCGGTTCACCTACGGGTACGGCCGCGCCGAGGATCTCGCGGGGCTGGTGATCGTGCTGACCATCGCCGCGTCGGCGGCGTTCGCCGCGTGGGCGGCCGTCGGCCGGCTGCTCGACCCGCGCCCGGTCGCACACGTGCCGGCGGTCGCGCTGGCCGCGCTGCTCGGCTTCGCCGGCAACGAGTGGGTGGCCCGGTACCGGATCCGGGTGGGCCGGGAGATCGGCTCGGCCGCGCTCGTCGCCGACGGGCTGCACGCGCGTACCGACGGATTCACCTCGCTGGCCGTGCTGCTGGGCGCCGGCGGATCGGCGCTGGGGTGGCACCTGGCCGACCCGCTCGTGGGGTTGGGGATCACTGCCGCGATCGTGCTGGTGCTGCGGGACGCGGCGCGGGAGGTGTTCCGGCGGGTGCTGGACGCCGTCGACCCCGCACTGGTGGACCGCGCCGAGCACGCGGTGCATGCGGTGCCGGGGGTGCGTGAGGTGGGCGAGCTGCGCCTGCGCTGGATCGGGCACCGCCTGCGGGCCGAGCTCTCGGTGGTGGTGGACGGCGAGGCGACGCTACGACAGGCCCACGCGATCGCCGTCGAGACCGAACACGCCCTGCTCCACGCGGTACCCCGCCTGACGGCCGCCCTCGTACACGCCGACCCGGCCCCGACCCCGGGAGAGGCGGACCCGCACCTGACACTGGCCCACCACGCGACGACGTGAACGGGCCGGGGGCCGGGCGGCGCGGCGGTCTCCGGCCGGCGGGACCGAGAGGGTCTGGGCGGCGCGGCGGCGTGCGGCCGGGGCGCCCTGCGGAGGCCGGGCCGCGCGACGGCGTGGGATCGGGCGAAGGGATCGACCGGGGCCGGGCGGCACCACCGCATACGGCCGACGGGACCCGTCGAGGCCAGGCGCACGGCGGTGTAGGCCGGCGGGAGCGACCGAATGCCGGGCAGCGCGGCGGCGTACGGCCCACCGGACCTGACGCAGCACGGCAGCATGCGGCCGACCGGAGCGCCCGGGCCGGACAGCCCGGCGGCGTACGACCGACCGGACCGAGTCGGCGGCCAGGCGCAGCGCGGCCAGCATGCGGCCGACCAGAGCGCCGAGGCCAGGCAGCGCGGCGGCGTACGGCCGATGGAGCGACCGAAGCCGGGCAGCACGGCGGCATACGACCGACCGGACCGAGTCGGCGACCGGGCAGCACGGCAGCACGCGGCCGACCCGAGCACCGAGGACGGGCAGCACGGCAGCGGACGGCCGAACGGACCAAGTCGGCGGCCGGGCAGCGCAGCCCGCATGCGGCCGTCCCGAGCGCCGAGGACGGGCAGCACGGCAGCGGACGGCCGAACGGACCGTGTCGGCGGCCGGGCAGCGCGGCGGTGTGCGGCTCGGCGGAACCCCGTTGCGGTCCCGCGGCACCGGGCAAGAGGGGTCAGGCGATGCCCAGGTGGTCCAGTACCACCGCGCCGGGCAGGTCGGCCAGGGCCTTGCCGGGGACCAGGAGCTTGCCGCGGCGGCGACCGCTGCCCACCAGGACGTAGGGCAGGTCGACGACGGCCGAGTCCAGCAGGACCGGCCAGCCGGTGGGCAGGCCGAGGGGGGTGATGCCGCCGTACTCCATGCCGGTTTCGCCGGTCGCCGTCTCCATCGAGGCGAACGAGGCCTTGCGGGCACCGAGTTGGCGCCGGACGACCCCGTTGACGTCGACCCGGGTGGTGGAGAGCACCACACAGGCGGCGAGCGTGGTCTCGCCGGCCCGCTTGCCCGCGACCACCACACAGTTCGCCGACTGCTCCAGCAGCTGACGGCCGTAGTGCTCCACGAAGACGGCCGTGTCGGCCCACTGCGGCTCGGTGTCGACGGACAGGATCCGGTCGGCCGGGACCGCGCCCTGCCAGTCGCGTACGGCGTCGGCGACGGGAGCGGTCAGTTCGTCCAGGCGGTCCGGGGCCGGAACGGCGGTGTCGAAGTCTCCGATGGGTGCGCGCACGGCCGCACGCTACCAGCCCCTTTCGGCGCGCTTCAGCGCACCGGCGGCACCGAGACGGCCATCACCATCTCCATGGGTTCCGCGCCCTCGTTGCCGTACGTGTGCGGCGTACCGGCCTCGAACGTGGCGCTCGCCCCGGCCGGCACCAGGTGCTTCACCCCGTCGACGGTGAGGGTCAGTTCACCGGAGGTCACGTGGACGAGTTCCACCGTGCCCGCCGGATGCGGGTCGGAGGGGCTCTGCTCGCCGGGCATCAGCCGCCAGTCCCACATCTCCAGCGGGCCGGGCGCCTCCGTTCCCGCGAGCAGGCGGTTGTAGCTGCCGGCCTCGGTGTGCCACAGCCGTACGGCCTGCTCGGCGGGGACGATGCGGACCTTGGGGCCCTGTTCGTAGTCGAGCAGCGTGGTGACGCTGACGCCGAGCGCGTCACCGATCTTGACGACGGTTCCGATGCTGGGGTTCGTCCGGGCCTGCTCGATCTGGATGAGCATGCCACGGCTGACCCCCGCGCGGGCGGCGAGCGCGTCCAGGGTGAAGCCGCGTTCGGTGCGCCACCGCTTGACGTTGCGCGCCAGGGACTGGGTCAGCAGGTCGAGGTCCGACACGTTGGGTCCAATATCCGGGAGTTCAATATAATTGATGTATCAGTTCAGTGAACTGCATTACGATGGGGTGCACCTGATCGTTCACCGAACTGTACTGCGAGGCCGGCCGTGACAGCATTCTTCGCCCTGACCACCAGCCTGCTGTGGGGGCTGGCCGACTTCGGCGGCGGACTGCTGACCCGGCGTACCCCGGCGCTGGCGGTCGTGGTGGTCTCGCAGGCCATCGCGGCGGCCGTCCTGGGCGCGATCGTGCTCGCCACGGGCGGCTGGAGCGAGGCCGGACCCCGGCTGTGGTTCGCGTTCGCCGCGGGCCTGGTGGGACCGGTGGCCCTGCTCTCCTTCTACCAGGCCCTGGCCCTCGGCCCCATGGGCGTCGTCTCGCCCCTCGCCACCCTCAGCGTCGCCGTGCCCGTCGGCGTCGGCCTCGCCCTCGGCGAGCGGCCGGGGCTGCTCCAGGTCGCGGGCATCGCGGTCGCCGTCACCGGGGTCGTCCTCGCCGGCGGCCCGCAACTGCGGGGCGCGGCCGTGCAGCGGCGCGCGGTCCTGCTCACCCTGGTCGCGGCGCTCGGCTTCGGCACGGTGTTCGCCCTGATCACCGAGGCCTCCACCAATGTCACGGGCCTGTTCCTCGCGCTGTTCGTGCAGCGGCTGACGAACGTCGCGGTGGGCGGGGCCGCGCTCGCCGTCTCGGTCCGGCGCGGTGGCACCGCCCTGCCGGAGGGCGGTTTCCCGTGGGCCTCGCTGCCCGCGCTGGCCTTCGTGGGACTCGCCGACGTGGCGGCCAACGGCACGTACGCCGTCGCCGCCCAAAGTGGCCCGGTCACCGTCGCGGCCGTGCTCGCCTCGCTGTATCCGGTGGTGACCGCGCTGGCCGCGCGCGGCTTCCTCAGCGAGCGGCTGCGCGCGATCCAGGCGGCGGGGGCGGGCCTGGCCCTGCTGGGCACGCTGCTGCTGGCGACCGGCTGAGCCGGCCCGCGTCAGCCCTCGGGCTCCAGGGCGGCGAGCCGCGCCACCGCGTCCTCGTCCAGATCCGCGAGCGCCCGCAGCTGCCCCGGTGTCATGCCGTCCGGGATCGGCACCGGGGCGGGCGTCCGCAGCGGCGGCTGCCAGCCCTCGTCGGGCGTCCAGCGCCGTACGACCCTGGCGGGCGCGCCCGCCACCACCGCGTGGTCGGGCACCGTCCCCCGCACCACCGCGCCGGCCGCCACGACCACGTTCCGGCCGATCCGGGCGCCCGGCAGGATCACCGCGCCGGTGCCGATCCAGCAGCCCGGGCCGATCTCGACCGGCTCCATCCGCGGCCACTGCCTGCCGATGGGCTGGTGCGGGTCGTCGTAGGAGTGGTTGGTGGAGGTGACGTAGACGTACGGACCGAAGTAGCAGTCGCTGCCGATGGTGACCGTGGTGTCCGCGATGACATGGCTGCCGCGGCCGAGGACCACGCCGTCACCGATGCGCAGGATCGGTTCCGGGCCGAGGTCGAGGCCGGGCATCAAGCCGGCGGTGAGGGTGACCTGCTCGCCGACGATGCAGTGGGAGCCGAGCCGGATCCAGGGTTCGCCGAAGACCGTGCCGAGCGGGAAGGCCAGACGGGTGGCCTCGCCGATGGAGCCGAAGCGGAAGCCCGCGGGGTGCTCGGCCGTGACGGACCCGTTGCGCTGCATCCAGGACCAGGCCGCGTGTACGGCTCGCTGGGCGAGGCCCTGTCGCCAGGATGAGAACGTGTTCTTGCGCTTCGGCACGGGGTCACGTTACTCACCGGTCGCTTCCGGCGGAGAGAGCGGGCTGCTGTGATCTTTGCCCCACCTGGTGCCGTACGGTGCCGTGTACCGCTGACACGAGGAGACGGTGATGACGCACAAGGCGCTGATCGTGGGTATCGGGGGCAAGGAGCCGCGGGTCGATCCGGAGGCGTTCGTCGCGCCCACGGCGTCCGTGATCGGGGACGTCACCCTGCACGCGGGGGCCAGCGTCTGGTACGGCGCCGTGGTGCGCGGCGACGTCGAGAAGATCACCGTGGGGGCGCAGGCCAATGTGCAGGACAACGTCACCCTGCACGCCGATCCGGGGTTTCCCGTCACCGTCGGGGAGCGGGTGTCCATCGGTCACAACGCCGTGGTGCACGGGGCGACCGTCGAGGACGACTGCCTCATCGGGATGGGGGCGACCGTGCTCAACGGGGCGGTGATCGGTGCGGGGTCGCTGGTCGCGGCCCAGGCGCTGGTGCCGCAGGGGATGGTGGTGCCGGCCGGATCGTTGGTGGCGGGGGTGCCGGCGAAGGTGAAGCGGCCCCTCTCCGAGGAGGAGCGGGAAGGGGTGACCCTCAACGGCACCCTGTACGCGGAGCTGGGTAAGGCGCACCGCGGGGTGCACGAATAGGGCTCGTCGGCGGGATGCCGGTTCACTCCCCGGCGCTCACCGGTTCCGCTTCCCGCTGGTCCGGCTGGGCCTTCTTCGCCTTGCGCTTGAGGATCAGCATGGAGGCCAGGCCGATCAGCACCGCCGCTGCCAGGCCCACGTACGAGAAGCGCTTCAGCCAGTCCTCGGCGACGATGCCCACGTAGTAGATGACGGCCGTCGTGCCGCCGGCCCAGCAGATGCCGCCGAGGACGTTGGCGATCAGGAACTTCCAGTACGGCATGTGCAGGACGCCCGCGAGGGGGCCGGCGAAGATGCGCAGCAGGGCGACGAAGCGGCCGAAGAAGACCGCCCACATGCCCCACTTCTCGAAGGACCGCTCGGCGGTGGCCACGTGTCCCGCGCCGAAGTGACGGGGGAACTTCCCGCCGAGCCAGGCCAGCAGCGGGCGTCCGCCCTTGCGGCCGATGGCGTAGCCGATGGAGTCGCCGATCACCGCGCCCGCGGTCGCGCAGACGCCGAGGACGACGGGGTTGACGCCCGAGTGCTGGGAGGACATCAGCGCCGCGGAGACCAGGATGATCTCCCCCGGCAGCGGGATGCCCAGGCTTTCCAGACCGATCACCAGAGCCACCACGGCGTAGACGGCAGCCGCCGGCACCGAGTCGAGCCATTCCTGGACGTGCACCGCCGGTTCCTCCCCTGTCGCTGTCCTTGCCCACCGGGTCGTCGCATGTAAAGCGCGCCCCAAGGGAAGGCTACCTGGTCGGCGGTGAACGGCCGCTTGCCCGCGCCCGGCCGGCGGCACCGTTCCGCCCACGCCCCTTACGTTTCCGGCCATCCCGGTGTCACGCGGGAGGGGAAGGCTCTCCGCGGTTCCGCCCGGCCCGCCTCCCCCAGGTCCCCGCCGTGGGGCCCGCCGCGGAAGGACGACGTCCCCGTGTCCTCACTGTCCCCGTCCCGCTCGCTGCCCCCGGCACCAGGCTCCTGTCCCGGGTCCGCCACGTCGGCCGCGTCGGTCGCAGGTGCCTGTCCCGGGACCACGGCCACGGCCCGGCCGGCGTCCCGTGCGTCCGCCCGGCCGGTACGGCTGGCCCTGTGCCTGGCTCCCCTGCTGCTCGCCGTGGGCTGGGCCGTGGCCAACCGGCCCGTGGTGTACGAGGGGGTACGGCGGCTGGTCGGGGCCGACCCAGGGTGGCTGCTGGCCGGAGCCGGTTTCACCTGTCTGACCTGGGTGACCGCCTCCTGTGTCCGGCAGGGCGCCCTGCCGGACCGGTTGCCGCCGGGACTGCTGCTCGCCTCGCAGTTCGCCGCCGGCGCCGCCAATCACGCGCTCCCCGCCGGGCTCGGTGCCCACGCGGTCACCCTGCGGTTTCTGCGCGGCCGGGGCGTGCCACTGGAGCGGGCGACCGCGTCGATCGGGCTGTACTCGCTGGCCAGGTCCACGGCGAAAACGCTGGTCCTGCTGGTGTTCCTGGCGGTGTCCCCGGCCTGGCGGCGCCTCGGGGACGTGATCCCGGACGGGCGGCTGCTGGTGCCGCTCGCCGCCGTCGCGGGCGGGGCGGTCGCGGTGACGGGGGTGCTGCTGACGGTCGTACGGCCGTTACGGCGGCCGGTGACCGGGCTGCTGCGCTGCGCCCTGGCCGACGTGCGCGCGGTGCACTCCCGGCCCTGCCGGGTGCTCGCCCTGTGGGGCGGGGCGGTCGCGATGCCGCTGGTACAGGCGGGCACGCTGGCCTGTGTCGGGGCCTCACTCGGGCTGGGGCTGCCGTGGGAGCAGGTGGTGCTCGCCTCTCTGGCGGCGGGCACGGCCGTCGGTGCGGTCCCGGCGCCGGGCGGGCTGGCGGTCGACGCGGCGCTGGTGTGGACGCTGGTCACCTTCGGCGCGGTGCCCGCGGTGGCGACGGCGACCGTCATCGGGTACCGGGTGCTGTCCGACTGGGTGCCGTTGCTGCCGGGGGCGTTGGTGCTGTCGGCGCTGATCCGGGCGAAGGTGTTGTGAGCCGGTTCGCCCGCCCACCCGCCCGACTCGCGTCGAGGTGGCCCGCAGGACGTCAGTCCCTGCGGGCCACCAAGCGGTAGGCGTTGCACAGGCCCAGGCGGTGGGACAGGGGGCGTAGCGCGAAGCGGTCCAGGAGGGTGGCGGTGAGGAGGGCGGGGACGCCGGCCAGGAGGAGCGCGGTGCGGGCGGCGCGGCGGAGGGCGTTCGGTCGCTCGGGGAGCCAGGGCGCGTCCTCGCGCGGTGCCGTGTGATCCAGCGCGAGCCAGACGGCGGCGAGCAGGTCGACCGGGTCGTGGGCCTCGGCGTGCTGTTCCGCCACCACCGTGAACCCGAGGTCGGTGAGCCGGCGGCGCAGAGGGGCGACCGGCATGAAATGCAGGTGCTGCGGCTGGAGCCAGGGCAGCCACCAGCGGCCCAGGAGGCGGGCGTAGCGGCTCTCCGGGTCGGGTACCTCGATGAGGAGGTGGCCGCCGGGGCGTACGGCTTGACGGGCGGCACGGAGTTCGCGGTCGGGGTCGGTGCTGTGTTCCAGGTAGTGGAACATGCTCACCACGTCGTAGCGGGCGGTGAGTTCGGGGGCCAGGTCGGGGAACGCGCCCCGGTAGGCGTGGTCCACGCGGCCCTCGCGGGCGGCGAGTTCGACGCCGTCGGTGAAGTCGAGCCCGTCGAAGACGGTGTCCGGCAGGACGGCACGGGCCGCCGCGCAGAAGTGGCCGTGACCGGTGCCGACGTCGAGCCAGGTCTTCGGCGCGGGGTCGTACGGCAGCATGGCCTCGGCGCGGCCCCGGTACATCGGGCCGCGCCCGCCGAAGGTGCCGCTCATCCGCTGCTCGCCGAGGCCGTCGTAGAAGTCCCGGTAGTAGAACTCCAGGCCCTCGGCGGTCAGTTGGGGGTTCTGGAAGACGTGGCCGCAGTCGGCGCAGCGGTCCAGGGTGAAGCGGCCGGGCTTGTGCTGGAGCAGGTCGGTGGTGCGCAGGCGGGGGGTGAGCCGGCCGGAGGAGCACCAGGGGCAGGTGGTGCGGCGGGGGGCGAGGAAGCGGTCGGTGCCTGCGTCCAGATCGGCCTGGTAGGCGGGGCGCAGGGCGGCGATGCGGGCTGTCCTGTCACGGGGGTCGTGGTCGGGGCGGTCCTTCTCGGGCGCGTCCTTCCTGGGCGTGCCCTGCTCAGCCACACCCTCCTCAAGGGCATCCTCACCAGGGACGTCCGCTTCACGAGGACCGGTCTTCCGGGCCTTTGCCGCACGCGCCCCGGTCTCCCGGGCATCGGTCTCGCGAACGTCCGCCTCACGAGCGCCCGCCTCCCAGGCATCCGTCTGACGGCCGTCCAGCTCACGGGCCTCCCTGCCCCGGACCTCTCTCCCCCGGGCGTCCGCCCCACGGGCATCGTTGTCCAGGGCATCGCTCTCCTGCGCGTAGCTCATCGGCTCTCCGCTGCCAGTCGTTCGAGGTGGGCCGCCGCGGTCGGGGCACCGCCCGCCGCACGGAAGGCGGCGCTGATCCGGGCGGCGGCGGCCCGGTGGGCGGAGTCGTGCAGGACGGTGTCGAGCGCCGCGCCCAGCCGGGCCGCGGTGACCCGGCCGAACCGGATCCGGACGCCCGCGCCTGAGTCCACGACCTGTCCCGCCACCACCGGCTGGTCGTCCCTGATCGGCGCGACGACGAGCGGGACGCCGTACCACAGGGCCTCGCACACGGTGTTGTGACCCGCGTGGCAGACGACGGCGTCCATCCGCTCCAGGAGCGGGAGCTGGGGTACCGACGGCAGTACCAGGACGTCCTTGTCGTCCGGTGCCGCGGGCAGGGTGCCGCCCGGGTCGGCGATCACCGCCTGGACGCGGGTCGCGCGGTCCCGCAGCGCGGTCAGGGTCTCGGCGAGGAACCGGCCGCCGGCGTCGGCGTTGGCCGTGCCGAGGGTCACCAGGACCTTGGCCCGGCCGTGGTCGAGCCGTTCCCAGGGGAACCCGGGTCCGGCCGGGCGCCCGGCGAGCGACGGGCCGACGTAGTGGATGTGCCGGGCCAACGGCGCCCGGGGTCCGATGAGTTCCGGTGTGCTGAACGCGAGCAGCAGGTGGGGCGAGAAGCGCGGGTCGGCGGTGCCGGACGGGTCGCCGACCCGGGCGCGCAGCTCGGCCAGGTGCTGCCGCAGCCGGTCGGCGACCTTCGGCAGGCCGTCGTAGGCGCCGCTGAACTCGGCGGACGTCGTGGCGGAGGTGGCCCACGGCAGCCCGAGGCGCTCGGCCACCAGGGCGCCGGCGAAGGCCTGCTGGTCGGCGACGACGACGTCGGGCCGGAACGCGGTGACGGCCGCGCGGACCCCCGGCGCCATCGCGTCGGCGAGCGGCACCAGATACCACTCCCACAGGAACTTCAGCGCCTCCGCACCCCGCAGGTCGGGCGGTCGTACGGCGCCCTCGGCGCCCGGCACCGGGCCCGCGCACCCGAACACCACCGCGTCCGCGCCCGCGAGCCGTCGTACCCGCGCCGGGTCGGCGCAGGCCCAGGCCACCCGGTGGCCGTGCCCGGTGAGCCGGGCGGCGACGCCGACGGCCGGGTTGATGTGCCCGGTCAGCGGCGGGACGACGAAGAGGAAACGGCTCACCGGACGCCCGCCCCCGCCGAGACCAGGTCCAGGATGTGCGCGCCGACGGTGCCGGGCGCCTCGACCAGGACCGAGTGCTCGTGCCCCGGCAGGACGACCGCCCGGAAGTCCGGCAGCAGCAGCCGCTGCGCCGGCACCAGGTCCACGAGGTCCGAGTCGCCGCCGTACACACCGAGGACCGGGCAGCGTACGGCCCTGATCTGGGCCTCGGTGAGCACCCGGCTGGCGGGGATGTCCCGGCCGAGGGTGGTCTCGCGGGCGAGCCGGGCCGCGCCCTTGGCGAGGCGGGCGGTGTTGTGGCCGCGGTGGGCGGTGATCCAGGCCAGCGCGTCCGGCTCGTTGTGCGCGAGTTCGGTCACCACCCGGCGCAGGATCCGGCCGAGCTTCGCGGCCCAGGCGGCCGTGGCCGGCTCGGACTCGATCAGGGTCAGGGTGGCCACCCGGCCGGGGTCGCGGGCCGCGTAGCCGAAGGCGATGGTGCCGCCGTAGGAGTTGCCGACGAGGTGCACCGGCCCGGTCACGCCCAGCCGGTCGAGGAGCGCCGACAGGTCGTCGATGTTGTGGTCCAGGGTGTAGCCGTGCGGCGGGCGCTCGCTGCGGCCGTGGCCGCGCAGGTCGTACATGACGACGTCGAGTCCGGCCGCCGCGAACACGGGCGCGACGGTGAAGTAGTAGCTCGCCAGGCTGTCGGTGAGGAGTCCGTGCACGAGGACGACGGTGGAGTGCGGGGTGCGGCCGCCCGTGGGGCCGGTGCGCTGGACGTGCAGCCGGATGCCGCCGGCGTCGACCATCGCCATCGCTCAGCCCGCCTGGGTGGTCTTCAGGCTCCACACCACGTGCTCCACGAGCCGGCCGACGGTCAGGTCGACGATCTCCTCGAACTCCATTCCGGCCAGGAACTCGGCGAGGTTGACCCGCTGTCCGTACCGCTCCTCCAGCAGACCCGCCAGGGTGACGAGGTCGATGCTCTCCAGTTCCAGATCGCGGTTGAAGGTGGTGGACATGCCGATCGCCATGTCGTCGTCGCCGTACTCCGCGAGGACCGTGCGGAGCATGCCGGTGATGTCGGCGAGCACGGTGTCGGCGGTGGGCTGCGCCGGGGCCGGCGGGGTGGGGTTCATCGGGGGTACTCCTCGGCTGCGGGGTCGGGGGGTGCGGCGGCGGCTGCTGGGCCGGGGGGTGCGGCGTCGGTTCCCGGCCCGGTCGTCCAGGCCACCACGTAGGCGCGCTCCGGCAGGCGGGGCGGGCTGGTCACCGGAGCGCAGTGCACGGTGTAGGCGTGTTCCAGACGGCCGGAGACGATGAGCCGGCTGCCGTCCGGGGCGGCCTCCAGGACGGCGAAGTCCCTCGGCCGGCCCCCGAATCCGGCGCCCTCGGCCTTGGCGACCGCCTCCTTCGCGGCCCAGAACCGCGTGAACCACACGGCCTCCGGATCACCGCCGTCCTCGTACCGGGCGCGCAGGAGCCGCAGTTCGGCCGGGCCGAGCGCGGTGGTGAGGGTCGCCGGGTCCCGGTCGGTGACTTCTTCGATGTCGATGCCGGGACCGGGCCCCGGGCGGTGGGGCCGTACGATCGCGACGCCCGCCTCGGCGCGGTGGGCGAGCGACACGTCCAGCGCGGGCAGTTCGCGGCCGTGCACTCCGGTGACGTACGGGCGGCCGAGTTCGTCGTTGCCGACCCGGATCTCGGCGGGGAAGACGGGCCCCTCGCCGTGCTGCCAGAGCCAGTGCCGTACGGCGTCCTTGACCGCGATCCGGCCGAGCAGCCACTGCCGGCGTCCCCGCGGTGGACGCTCCGCGTAGGCGGCGCGCTCGGCGCCGCCCAGTGAGTTGCGCATGATCAGTTCGCGGGAGGCGAGGTCCGGCCACCGCTCGTGCACCAGCGCCCAGCCGCCGGACAGGGCCGCGGAGAGGGTGTGGCGCTCGGGGAAGCGTTCGACGGGCCGGGTCGTGGGGTCGTTGTCGAAGCGGCGGTCCTGCCAACCGGTCAGCCGGGCCCACACCCGGCCGCCTACGGTCAGCTCCGCGTCCGCCTCCAGCACGGTGTCCGTGAGGGCGGTGATCCGCAGCAGGCAGCGGACCTCGGTGCCCGGCTCCGGATGCGGTCCGTGGAACCGCGCCTCCCCCAGCTGCACCGGGAAGACGACGGTCCGCTCGGCGCGGGTCGCCATGATCCAGTAGCCGAGCAGCTGGCCCACGTTGTCCAGCAGGGCACCGGGGGCCGCCGGCGTGGTGATCACCCCGCGGATGTGCCGCTCACCGATCGCCGTCAGCTCCGACAGGCCCTGGAACCCCGGTCCGTGGAACATCCAGCGGTCGCGGTAGAGCTGCCCGGCGGTGTGCTCGGGGAGGCGTTCGGGGGCGTCCGGGACAGGGCGGGGTGGGGGCGGTGCGGGGTGGCGCGGGGCCAGTTCGACCACCGCGCGGGCGGTGGGGCCGAAGGTGACGGAGACGCGGTCCGGGCGACCGGGAACCGGGGTGACGGTGACCGGGACCTCGACCGGGGGTGCGGCCGTGAGCCAGCGGTCGAAGCGGGCGCCGTGCACGGCGACGGCGCGCAGGCCGGGGGCCGCCGCCTCCGCCACGTCCATCATGTGCCGGACGATCGTGGTGGCCGGGACGACCGGCCAGCGGTCCTCCAGGTCCGGCCAGCCGGAGCGCTGGGGGAAGAAACAGTGGTCGAGGAGGTGGGGCATGGTGTGCACGGAAATGTGCAGGGTTGTGGTGGTGGGGGCGGTGGCCTCAGTGGCTGTGCGGGCGCTGGTGGAGTGCGGCGCTCCCGTCACCGGCATGGGGGGCGTTCGGTCGCCGGGCCGGTGGCCGGCCGCGATCAGCTCCGCCGCCGTGGTCGCGGTGTCCCGCAGCAGGGCGGTCAGTTCGGCGGCGGCCGGGTGGCGCACGGCGAGGTCGTCCAGCGCGGAGGTCCCGGAGGAGAGCCGTACGCCCGGCTCCCTGGGCCGCAGCTGTGCGCGCAGCGCCTCGCGGGTCGGGCCGTCCAAGGACACCAGGGCGCTGCCGAGATCGAGGCGGACGGGCGGGCGTACGCCGGCCGGCCGGACCGCCACGGCGCTCGGGCGTGCCGCGGGAGCCACGGTCGCGCCTGCCGTCCACAACGCGGCGGCAACGCGGCGGAGTTGGGCCAGGCCGCTGTGGTGGGGCGCGTTGGCAGCGACGGCCAGGTGATCGCGGTCGCCGAGGGTGTCGCCGATCAGGGAGGGCAGTCGGCCGGAGCCGGTCTGGACGAAGACGCGGTGGCCTGCGGCGTACATGGCCTCGGTCAGTTCACGGAAGCGGACGGGCTCCAGGAGGTGCCGTACGAACAGGTCGCGGACCGCCCGTTCGTCCCGTGGGAAGGGCGCGGCGGTCGTGCCCGACCACACCGGCACCGTCGGCGGGTGGAGCCGGAAGCGGTCGGCGGCCTCCTTGATGGGGGCGAGGAACGGTTCGAGCATCGGCGTGTGGAAGCCGGACCGGAACGGCAGTACCTGGCAGAGCACGCCCACCGCGCGGAGTGACCGGACGAACTGCTCCACCGCCGGGCCGGGGCCGCAGACCATCGACTGGCGGGGCGCGTTGTCGTGGGAGAGCACGATCCCGGAGTCCGCCCAGGCACCGGCGAGCACGGCGCGGACGTGGACGGCGGAGGTGCCGACAGCGGCGAAGACCAGGCCGGGGACGGTGACCGAGTCCGGGTCGAACTCGGCCATGAACGCGTCCACATGGGCGGCCGAGTAGAGGCCGGCCGCGGCCATGGCCGTCCACTCGCCGACGCTGTGCCCGGCGACCGCGTCCGGGACGACGCCCATGCGGCGCAGGGCCTGGTCAAGGAGACGGCCCACGCCGACGACGCCGAAGCCGTGCCGGCCGATGTCACCGACCTCGACGTCCGGGCCCGGGCCGGAGAGCGAGGGGAGGCCGAAGTGGGCGGCGATGTCGTCGGTGCGGGGCGTGAAATCGGCCTCCAGACCGGGGAAGACGAACGCCAGTCTGCCGCCAGCACGGCCGAGCAGGGGCCCCGGCCGGAACCACACGTCACCGCGGCCGTGCCAGGCGCGGCCCTTGGCGACCGCACGCCGGGCCAGGGCCAGCCGCTTGGCGGTCGGATCCACGACAGCGAGCCGGACCGGCCCGGCGTCGCTGCGCGGCCGGGCGGGGTCGAGCCCGGCGGCGAGGACGGCCGAGTCGTCGGCATCGAGGAGCGTGGCGAGGCCGTCCACGTCGTCGGCGGAGAGCAGGAGGATGCGCTCGGATTCGGTGACTCCCGCGACAGCGGACGCGGGCACCCCGCCCCGGTCCGTCTGTGCGGCGCTCCCCCTGCCCCGGGTGAGGGCGGGCGTGGAAATTCCGTCCGCCGTCGGCTGCGTACTGCTCTCCGCCGGCGCGGACAGGGAACGCCCACCCGTCCCCGCCTGCACACCGCTCCCGGCACGCTCGGAGTCGGGCCACCCGCCCGGGTCCGCCTGCGCGCTGACGCCGCCGCTCCCCGCACGGGCCCGCGCGGAGTCTCCCCGTGGTGCCTCTTCCAGCACCACATGGGCGTTGATTCCGCCGAAGCCGAACGCGTTCACCGCTGCTCTTCTCGGTGCGTGCCCTGTGCGGGTCTCCCAGGGCCGGGCCCGCTGGAGGGTGTGGAAGCGGGTGGCGGCGAGGCCGGGGTGGGGGTCGTCGCAGTGGAGGGTGGGCAGAAGGGTGCGGTGGTGGAGGGCGAGCGCGGCCTTGACCAGGCCCGCCACTCCCGCCGCCGGCATGGTGTGCCCGATCATCGACTTCACCGAGCCGAGCACGGGCCGGCCGGCCTCCCGGCCGTGACCCGTTCCGGGCCCGAACACCTCGGCCAGCGTGGTGAGTTCGGCCGTGTCACCGGCGGGCGTGGCCGTGCCGTGCGCCTCCAGCAGGCCGATGGAGTCCGGCGCGGCGGGGTCGAGTCCGGCGGCTCGCCAGGCCTGGCGCACGGCGCGGGTCTGCCCGCCCGGGTCGGGGCTGACGAGTCCCGCCGTACGGCCGTCCCCGGCCACGCCCGTGCCGCGGATCACCGCGTACACGCGGTCGCCGTCGCGTTCGGCGTCCGCGAGGCGTTTCAGTACGACGACCCCGGTGCCCTCGCCGATGAGGATGCCGTCGGCCTCGCGGTGGAAGGGGCGGATGCGCTCGGTCGGGGACAGGGCGCGCAGCTGGGAGAAGACGCTCCACAGGGTGATGTCGTGGCAGTGGTGCACTCCCCCGGCCAGCATCAGGTCGCAGCGGCCGGTGGTGAGTGCGGTGACCGCCTGGTCGACGGCGACCAGGGAGGAGGCGCAGGCGGCGTCCACGGTGTAGGCGGGGCCGCGCAGGTCCAGGCGGTTGGCGATGCGGGAAGCGGCGAGGTTGGGGACCAGGCCGATCGCGGCGTCGGGGCTGTCGGGCCCGAGGCGTTCGGTGAACGCGGTCCGGATGCGGTCGAGTTGGGCGGCTTCCAGGTCGGGCAGCAACTCGCCGAGCGTGCGGGTGAGTTGGTGGGCGGTACGCACCCGTTGGTCCAGCCGGGCCAGGCCCGGGGTGAGATAGCCGCCGCGGCCCAGGACGACCCCGGTCCGGTGCCGCTCGGGCAGCCGCTCCGGGCCGCCCGCGTCGGCGAGCGCGGCGGCGGCCACGTCGAGGGCGATCAGCTGGTCGGGTTCGGTGCCGGGCACCGCGGCGGGCATGATGCCGTAGCGGGTGACCTCCACCTCGGCCAGGTCGTCCACGAATCCGCCGCGCCGGCAGTACACCTGGCCGGCGACGGCGGGTCCGGTGGCCGAGCCGGGGTGGTAGTGGTCGGCGTCCCAGCGGCCGGCCGGGACCGCGGTGATCGCGTCGGTGCCGTCGCGCAGATTGCGCCAGTAGGCGTCGAGATCGCGGGCGCCGGGCAGCAGCACCGCCATCCCGACGATGGCGACGGGTGGCTGACAGGCGGTCATGTCACCAGCCCGAAGCGGTGTAGACGACGGCTCGGGCCGCCGGGTCACCCCAGGCGAGTTCGCGGAGCAGGGCCGCGGTGCCCTCGTCCGGGTCGATCAGGGCGACCCCGCGCCGGGCGTACTCGCGGCCGAGTTCCGCGCCGACCATGCCGGTGTGGCTGCCGGCCGGCGCCCAGGGTCCCCAGTGGACGGTGAGCGCGCGGCGGCCGGTACGGGCGGCCCAGTCGGCGCCGAGCGCTTCCAGGGCGTCGTTCGCGGCGGCGTAGTCGGCCTGGCCCCGGTTGCCGAGGACGGCGGCGATGCTGCCGAACAGCACGGTGAACGCCGGTGGGCCGGGCAGGTCGTCCAGGGCGGCGAACAGCGCGGCGGCCCCGGCCGTCTTCGTGCCGTAGACCCGTTGGAAGGACTCCGGGGTCTTGTCGGCGATCAGCCGGTCCTCGATCACTCCGGCGGCGAAGACGACACCGTCGAGCCGGCCGTGGTCCGCGTGGATCTCCTTGACGGCCCGGAGGACCGTCTCCCGTTCCCGGAAGTCCACCGAGCGGTAGCGGGCCGGGCTGCCGAGAGCGGTGAGTTCGGCGAGCGTGGCGCTGATCTCCCGCTGGGCGAGGACGCGTTCGGCGGCCCGGTTGATCTCGGCGGGCTTGGGGGCGCCGGGGCCCGTGGCGAGCGCGGCCCGCAGTTCGACGGGGGTGCGGGCGGCGGCGATGTGCGGGGCCTCGGGTGCGGTGGGCGCGGGTGTGCGGCCCAGCAGCTCGATCCGGCACCGGCAGGAGGCCGCCAGCGTGGCCGCGAACCTCGCCGTGATGCCCCGGGCGCCGCCGACCAGCAGGACCACGCAGTCGCGGTCGAGCCCGAGCGCGGCGGCCTCGGCTGCGCCGTCCCCGGCGGGTCCGGCGCCTGTGGTGCCGAGCGGGCCGAGGGGTGCGGGCACCAAAGCCAGGCTCTGGCGGTGTCCGGCGGCCGTGCGCAGGACGACGGGGGCCGGTTCCGGAGCGGGCTCGGGAGCGCACAGCTCGGCGACCACCGCGTCGGCGACGGCCGCCGGGCCGGTGTCCGCGACGGCCAGCACCCGCGCCAGGAGGTCCGGGTACTCGCGGGCGACGCTGCGGACCAGACCGTCCAGCCCCGCCGCCCGCAGCGCGCCGGCGCCGTCGGCGGGGCGCACCGCCAGCAGCAGGCGGGGGCCGCACGCCAGCGCGGCCCGGAGCACCGGGAAGGCGTCCGGCAGCACCGGCAGGCCGGGTCCTGGCAGCGCGCCCAGGTAGAGGACGCCGTCGACCGGGCCGTCGGCGGTGCCGAGGAGGTGGCCGCGGTCGAGGAGCACGGCGTCGGCGCCGTACCGGGTGAGCCGCGCGGCGACCTGGGCCGCCGTGTCACCGTCGGCATCGGCGAGCAGGACGAACCGCCGGCCGGACAGGTCGGGGGAAGGGTCAGGGACCGAGTCCGGGAGTGGCACGGGGCGCAGTTCGCAGCGGTGGGGAGCGACGCCGACGGGGGTGTCGGTGGCGGCGGCCGTTGCCGAGCCCGACGGCCCGCCGTCTTCAGGTACTCGGCCACCGCCCGCCGTCCCCGTCCGTGCCGTCAGCCACGCCGTGACGGCCGCCGCGGTGCGCGCCTTGGCCAACTCCTCCAGCTCCGCGTCGTCGAGGAGTTCCGCGCCGCCCGCGATGCCCAGGCGCTGCGCGAGTTCGCCCGCGATCTCGGCCCGTTTGATCGAGTCGATGCTCAGGTCGGCTTCCAGATCGAGGCCGGGCTCGATCATGTCGACGGGGTAGCCGGTGCGCTCGCTGATGATCTCCCGCACGACCCGCTCCACGTCGTCCGGCGGACCCGGCTCGGCAGGGCCGCTCGGTGCCGGCCGGGCGGGCGGTCGCCGGACGGTCTCGACAGGCGCCACGACCTGCGCGGGCCCCACGGGAGCCACGGGTGCCACGGGGACGGCGGGCGCCGGTGTCGTGGCACCGAAGTAGGTGAGCAGCACGTCCCGCTGGGCGGCGATCATCTCCCGGCTGGTGCGCAGGAATTCGGAGATCAGCGCGTCCCGGTCGGCCGGGGCGCCGTTCGGCTGGTCGGTCGTCACGGTCGTCTCCAGGACGCGTCGGGCCGGCACGAGGGCACCGGGCAGGAGTGCTCCGTCGGCCGTACGGACGAGGTGTCCGTCGACCGTCCAGCCGGGTCGCCTCGGCGCCGGGGCGCGCAGCGCGTCGACGGCGTCGCGGCCCCGCAGGAGCCACGCGGTACGCACCGGCTGCCCGGCGACGGCGAGGCGGGCGAGGGCGTCGAGCCAGCCGGCCAGGCCGCTGTCGGCCCGTGGCTCGCAGGCGACCGTGCGGTGCGGGCGGTCGCCGAGGATCTGGCCGACGAGCCGGGTGAGGACCGTGCCCGGGCCCGCCTCCACGAAGATCCGCGCGCCCGCCTCGTACATCGCCTCGATCTGCGCGGCGAAGGCCACCGGGGCGCCGATCTGGGCGGCCAGTTCGGCGCGTACGGCGTCGGGGTCCGGCGGGTACGGGGCGGCGGTGCGGTTGGCCCAGACAGGGAACTCGGGCGGCCGGACCGGTTTGTTCGCGAGCACCTTGGCGAAGCGCTCCCCCGCGGGAGCCACCAACGGACTGTGGAAGGCGCAGGCCACCGGGATGCGGCGGGCGCCGAGCCCTGCCGTGCGCAGGGCCCGTACGGCGGTGTCCACATCCGCGCCGGGGCCCGAAATCACCGTCTGCTCGGGCGAGTTCAGGTTGGCGACGACGACGGACCCGGGCGCCTTGGCGGTACGCAGGGTGCGTACGACGGTTTCGGCGGGGGCACCCACGGCGGCCATGGTGCCGGGCTCGTCGCCGGCCGCCGCCAGGATCGCGCCGGCCCGCTCGGCGCTCAGCTCCAGCAGGGTCTCCGGATCGAGGGCGCCGGCCGCGGCCAGCGCGACCAGTTCGCCGTAGCTGTGCCCGGCGGCCATGTCCGCGTGGACGCCGGCCGAGGTGAGGAAGGCGTGCGCGGCGAGACCCGTCACACCGAGGGCGGGCTGGGCCGTGCGGGTGTCGGTGAGGGCAGCCCGCTGCCGCTCACGCGTGGCGTCGTCGAAGGCGGCCGGCGGAAAGAGCCGGTCGGCGTGCGCGCGGCCGAGGTGCAGGTAGTCCCTCAGCTCGGGCAGCACGACGAGAAGCTCGGCGAGCATGCCGGTGCGCTGACTGCCCTGACCGGGGAAGAGGAAGGCCACCTGGCCCTCGCCGACTGCGACTGCGCCGTCGCCGGCCGGGTCAGGTACGGCGTGGAGGAGCGGGGAGCCGGGCCCGTCGGGGCCGCCGCCTGCGTCTACGTGCGGACGGTCCGTCCCGGCGCCCGCATCTGCGTGCGGGGGATCCGTCCGGGCGCCCGCGTCTACGCAGGTCACCCCGGCAGCCGCGTCCGCGCGGTCCACCCCACCAACCGCGTCGGCGCGCCCCGCCCCGGCAACCGTGTCCGTCCGGGTTGCGTGAGTCATGTCCGCGGGGACGAGCCCGGCGCCCGTATTCGCGTGGCGGACTCCGGGGCCCGACCGCGCGTCCTGAGTCCTTCCGCCCGCCTCCGCGAGATACACCCCCGCACCCGGGTCCCGCTCCCCCGCCAGGACCCGTCGCAGTTGCCCGATCAGTTCCCCGGTGTCGTGGGCGACGACTGCCGCCTGGGTCGGTTCGTGGGAGGTGTCGGCGCGGTGGGCCGCTGCGAGGGCGAGGTCGCGTAGGCGCCAGGGGCTGTCGGGGGACTCGGCGGCGTGGAGGATCTCCTCGGCGGTCCGGCGGGCCGCCGCCATGTCGCGGCCCCGGAAGAGGAACAGTTCGGCGGGCCAGGCGTCCAGGGCCTGCCGGGGCGGCGGCGCGTCACCGTACGCCGCGAGTACCGCGTGGAAGTTGGTGCCGCCGAAACCGAACGCGCTGACCCCGGCGAAGCGTTCGGCGGCCGGAGCCGCCCAGGGCTGGGCGCGGGTGTGGAAGACGAACGGGCTGCCGGCCTCGTCCCAGGCGGGGTTGGGCCGCTCCAGGTGCAGGGTGGGCGGCTTGACGCCGGTGTACAGCGCCAGCGTGGTCTTGATCAGACCGGCGAGTCCGGCGGCGCACTTGGTGTGCCCGATCTGCGACTTGACGGAGCCGAGCGCACAACCGCCCTTCGCCGCGCCCGCCTCGGCGAACACCTCGCCGAGGACGGTGAGTTCGGTGCGGTCGCCGACGACGGTCCCCGTGCCGTGCGCCTCCAGCAGCCCGACCGCGGCGGGCGGGACACCGGCGTTGCGGTACGCCCGTCGCAGCGCGGCCCGCTGGCCCTCGGGGCGGGGCGCGGTCAGGCCGAGGGAGCGGCCGTCGCTGGCGGAGCCGAGGCCCTTGACCACGCCGTAGATCCGGTCGCCGTCGCGTTCGGCGTCCGCGAGCCGTTTGAGGACCACGCAGGCCACGCCCTCGCCGAGGGCGATGCCGTCGGCGGAGGCGTCGAAGGAGCGGGACCGGCCGGTCGGGGAGAGCGCGTGGACGGAGGAGAACAGGACGTAGTCGTTGATGCCGTTGTGCAGGTCGGCGCCGCCGCACAGCACGAGGTCGCTGGTGCCGCACACGAGTTCCTTGCAGGCCACGTCCAGCGCGGCCAGGGAGGAGGCGCAGGCGGCGTCGACGGTGTAGTTGGCGCCGCCGAGGTCCAGGCGGTTGGCGATCCGGCCGGAGATGACGTTGGCCAGCATGCCGGGGAAGGAGTCCTCGGTGAGCCGGGGCAGTTGATCGTCCAGCCCCTCGAGGACCTTGCCGTAGTACGACGGCAGGACGGCGCGCAGGGTGACCGCGTTGGACAGGTCGCTGCCGGCCTCCGCGCCGAAGACCACGGCGGTGCGGGAGCGGCCGAACTCTCGTCCCTGTTCGCCGTATCCGGCGTCGTCCAGTGCTCTGCGGGCCGCTTCCAGGGACAGCAGCTGGACGGGTTCGATGCCGCCGAGGGAGGCGGGCGGGATGCCGTAGCGCAGCGCGTCGAAGGGGACGGGCGGCAGGAAGCCGCCCCATTTCGACGCGGTGCTGCCGGCGGTGTGGTGCACGGCGGGATCCCAGCGGTCGGGCGGGACCTCGGTGACGGCGTCGTGTCCGGAGACGATGTTCGACCAGAAGGTGGCGAGGTCGGGGGCCTGCGGGAACATGCAGGCCATGCCGACGATCGCGATGTCGAGCGGCGGGGGCGGGGGCGGTTCGGGGGTGGCCCGGGGACTGGGCCGTACGGCTCGGTCGGCTCGTCCGGCCGGCGTGGCGGGGCCGGGCTGCGCGACCCGCCGGGTGAGGAAGTCGGCCGCTCCGTCGGTCACCGCGTGGTGCAGGGCCGCCAGGGTCGTACGCGCCGAGCGCAGTACGGCGACCTGCCCTGCCATGAACAGCCCGTCGGCGAGCTGTCGTTGCTCCGCCACGGTCCGCACCTCACCGTCGTCGGCGCGTGTCAGGCCCTTGCTGGCGATGCGCAGCCGGCCGACGTTGAGCCGTTCCAGCCGCTCCCAGACCTCCCGGTCGGCCAACCCCTGCGCGCGTAACGCGGCTTCGTGCTCGCGGTAAGCGTGGGTGAAGGGACTGGGCACGCAGCGGGTGGCATGCCCCGGTGCCGTCTCCAGCAGCGCGGTCCCGGTGGCGGCCAGGACCTGCCGCTGGAACAGCGGCTGGACGGCACCGCGGGCGACGGCCTCCTCGGTGAACAGGTAGGCGGTGCCCATGAGGACGCCGACGGCGGCGCCCCGGGCGGTGAGCGGCGCGGCCAGCGCGGCGACCATCGCCGCGGACCGCTCGTCGTGGATGCCGCCCGCGAAGAACACCTCCAGCGCCTGTGCCGCATCGTCGTCGGCGTCCGCCAGGAAGCTTTCCAGGACGGCCAGTTGGGCCTCCCACAGCGGAAAGGAGGCCCGGGGTCCGACATGTCCGCCGCACTCGGACCCCTCGAACACGAATCTGCGCACGCCCGCGTCCAGGAACTGCCGCAGCAGCCCAGGCGAGGGCACGTGCAGGAAGGTGCGGACGCCGGCCCGCTCCAGCGCCTCGGCCTGGGCGGGCCGGCCGCCCGCGACGATCGCGTGCGTGGGCCGCAGCTCCCGTACGGCGTCCAGCTGGGCGTTCCGGATGTCCTCCGGCGCGAAGCCGAGCACGCCCACGCCCCAGGGCCGGCCGTCCAGCGCCGCCCGCGCCTCGGTGAGCATCGCCCGGGTCCGCTCACCGTCGGCCAGGGCCAGCGCGAGGAAGGGCAACGCGCCGCCCTCGGCCACGGCGGCGGCGAATCCGGCCTGGTCACTGACCCGCGTCATGGGCCCCTGCGCGACCGGTAACCGGGTACCCAGCGCCCGGCTCATCGCCGACCCGGGTCGCAGAGCCGTACCCGCCGGAGGAGTCGACACCGCCGGTCCGACCGCGTCCTGCACCGGCCCGGAGACGACCACCTCGCCGGGGGCCGTCACCGCCCCGGCCACCCCGCGCGCGCCCCCGGGCGGGACCACCTCACCCGACACAACGGGCCCGACCACCCCGCGCACAGCCCCTGACGGAACAACCTCACCCGGCGCCACCGCCGACCCACCCACGTCGCACCCGACCCCGGGCGAAGCCCCCTCACCCGACGCCAATGACCCGGTCACCCCGCGCACAGCCGCTGGCGGGACCACCTCGCCGGCCACCGCCGACGCGGCCACCTCCCCCACCGCCGCCGACACTCCGCGCACGACCCCCCGCACATTCCCCCACCGTTCGGCGAACCGGGCGGCGAGGAAGCCGTCCTGGCCCACCGGGAGCAGTCGGCCGCGCAGCTCGTGGGCGCTCAGCAGGGGTGCGACCGCTGCGGGGTCGTCGGAGGTCGGCTGTGGCGCGTCCGGGCCGCGGCGCCGCAGCACCCGGTGCCCGCCCAGCACCACGGTCTCGGAGCCGTCCAGCGACCGCAGCACCGTCCGGACCGCCTCGGGCAGCGCCGACTCGGCCAGCAGGGCCAGCTGGCTGTCGAGGACGACACCGGTCGCCCCGCCCGCCACCGCAGCCGCCGCCGTACGCGGACCGACGCCCCCGCACGCCCATACGGGCGAGCCGCTCAACTCCTCGTCCGCCAGCAGCTGTTGCAGCAGGACGAAGGTGCTCAGTTCGCCGACCCTGCCGCCGCTCTCACCACCCCGCGCGATCAGTCCGCGCGCACCCGCCCGGGTCGCGGCACGGGCCTGATCGAGGTCACGGACTTCCGCCAACACCCGGCAGTCATCCGGGAGTTGGTCCACCGTCCAGGGCGCGTCCGGGGTGAGCACCACGGTGTCCACGGCACCGCCGAGGTCCACGGGGGCGAGGAGACATCGACCGGTCACCCGTACGCCGAAGCGGCCCGGTGCCGTACGTCTCAGCCGGGACAGCTGCTCGCGGCATCTTCGGTCGCCGGTGCCCAGGTCCAGGATGCCGAGCGCACCGGCGGCACAGGCGGCAGCGGCCAGGCCGGCGTCGGGTTCTCCGAACGGGGTGAGGCACAGGATCAGGTCAAGGGCACGCACAGGGGAGGTCATGATGCTCCGGCACGATCGACGAGACAGCTCGGTGGGGGGATGCGCGGGGAGACACTCTGGTGCGAGGGCCTCGGAAACTAGCGAGGTCATTACTCGCGGGTCAATAACGGCGCAGCCTTTCCCTGTGCGGTGGCACCGATTCGGCCAGCTCGCCGAATTCCCCGCAACCGGCGGTAAATCCAGCTTTTCCCCGCACAGGCGAGAACGGAGGCCCTTCCGGCCGCGTAGATCACATCGGCACAAGCCCGTCAAAACCATCTGCCCGCTTCACCGACCTGGTGGCTCGAACCGGGCCGACGGGATACGGACAGGACGGCCCGAGCGCGCTCCTGGGCGTACGACAGGGGGTCACCCGGTGAGGAGTGACCCCCGCGATCACGTCGGCAGAGCGCCGGCCGTCTGTCAGCCGAGCACCGTCGGTGCGGTCGCTGACGCGGCCCCGCCGGTACCGGTGCCGGGGCGCGCGTCCGGCGAGGTCAGCGCGTCGGTGACCGGGCCGAGAAGGTGGCCCGCCTCGGCCACGCCTCCCGCTTTCCCGGCCGGCCGTTCCGGCTGCGACCGCGCCGCACGGACCTGCGCGATGCGCGGCTCGCCCCGCTCCCCGCCGCCCTGACCGGAGCGCCCCGGCCTACCCCGCGAAGTGCCGCCGTCCCCCTCGCGCCCGGGAGCCTGCCCTGCGCCGCCCTCCGACGCCTCGGGCCGTCCGGCACCGGTTCCTCCGGACCCGCGAGACCCACCGGACTCACCGCGCTCACCCGGCGCACCCGGCGCACCCGGGGCCGCCGGTCCGGCGCCGAAGCCCTGCGGCCCGGCACCCGACCCGTCCGCCCGGGCGCCGAAGCCCTCCGGTCCGGCACCGGAACGCGCACTCCCGCCCGCGCCCGCCTCCAGCGCCCACCTCTGCTGCGCCGACCCGTCACGTTCCCCCACCTCGATCCCCGCGCCGGGACGGCCGGAACCCGGTGTCAGGGCCAGCCCGTGGTGCCGGCGCAGCAGGATCTCGCCGCGCACCGTGACGTCGTACGACACCTCCCCGGCGGGCGCGACGCAGGCGGCCGGCGTGACGCTCTTCGTCCTGGGGTCGGCGGCGAGGCAGAGGGTGGGGTCGGCGGCGCTGCGCAGCAGGCCGTCGTCCTGGTACGACCACTGCTGCGAGGCCGCCGCCGAGCACGGTGCGAGCCGGGCGCCCGCGCCCGGCGCGAGCCGGTGGCCGCGCACGTCCAGGCAGAGCCCGGAGGCCAGAGCGCGCAGGGCGCCGTGGGCGACCTCGACGGGTGCGCCGGCGGAGGCGGCGGAGGGCGAGGTGGCGGGCCGGGCGCCGGTGCCGTTCGGCCGCGTGGTGCCGCCGGCGGTAGCGCCCCAGGTGGCGCCGGGGCCGGGGACACCGTTGTCGTCGGACCGGCTCCGGACCACGAGGACGGTGGCGAGCAGCGCGAGCGAGGTGAGTCCGGCGCCGATGGCGACGGCCTTGCGGTGGCGGTGCCCGGGGCCGGTGCGGTGCCGGCCGCCGGTGACCGGGCGTGCGGCCGACGGGACCGGCGGGGGCGGCCCCTCCTCGGGGGCCGGGGGCGGCCACTCCTCGCGGACGCCGCGGGCGGGCCGTGAGTCGAGGTAGCGGCGGGCTCCCCAGCCGAGCACGGTCTCGGCGAGCAGCAGGGGCAGGCCGCCGTCGAAGAGGCCCAGTTGTTCGGCGGCGTACCGGCAGTGGGCGCAGACCGTCAGATGCCGGCGTACGTCCGGCAGCAGGGCGCCGCCGCGCCGGATGGGGACGTCGAGGAGCCGGTTGAGGAAGCGGCATTCCTTGGTGGGCGCGAGTTCACGGTGGGCGCGTACGCAACCGGCGCGGAATTGCTCGCGCGCCTGCTCCAGGGCGGTTGCCGCGGTGGCCGTGTCGACCCCCGACAGACCAGCGGGTATGTTTATGGGTTCGGCTTCGACCTCGGTGTGCCAGAGAAGGCATTGTGAGGCGCCGGGAAGGGCCCGGAATGCGCGGGCGGCGAGCCGTCTGCTTTCCGGCGGCCCGGGATTTGTGGCGCGCAGCCCGCGCCCGCCGGTGGTTTTGCGCAATTCCGGCAGGGCGATGCGGGCGGCCTCGTCCGCGGCCCAGGCGCGGACGGTGTCGCGGACGGCGACCAGCAGTTGCGGGCGCAGGGCGCCGCCGAGCACGCCGTCCGCCGTACGGCCGAGCACCTGGTGGAAGGCGGCGGTGGCCACCAGCTGGGCGCTGGGCCCGGCGGCGGCCAGGCAGACCACGGCGTAGTCGCGGGTGGCCCGCCAGTGCCGGGCGAGCAGCAGCGCGACGGCGTGGTGGTGGCCGTCGTCCGGGCCGCTGAGCCGGGCGACGAGCGCGCGGTCGGACTCCCCGGCCGGGCCGGGCAGGGGTGGATGGGGCGGGCGTGGGGGGTGAGAGGACTGCACGGAACCATTTCCTTCCGTGGGGAGGCTCACCTTGGCACAGGCGGCTCAGAGGAAACAAGACGCGGGAATGCCTCCGGCCGCGAAGTCGGTTTACCGCACAAGGGTTACCGCGGGTATCCCCGAACCGGCCCCCGATCAGCCGTCCGGATCCCTACCGGGATACGGGCAACAGGGCCCCTGCTGTGCGCCGATGTCATCGCTCAAGCAGTTCCAAGTCACCTTCGACTGCGCGGAACCCGAGCGAGTCGCTCGTTTTGGGTGCGAGGTGTCGGGATACGTCGTATCGCCGCCACCGGCGGGGTTTGCGACGTGGGATGATTTCGATCGCTCGCGGCCGACTGAGGACCGGGGTTCATGGTTCGCACGCAGCGATCCCTCGGGCGTGGGCCCGCGACTGTTCCTCCAGCGCGTCCCCGAAGGAAAGGTCGTCAAGAATCGGGTGCGGGACATCGAGGGCGACGGGTTCTGTCTCGGCCGAGCGGCCTCTCTCGTGCGGTGGCCCCGACGGCGCGTACGGCGCTCTCGGTCCAGTTGGGGCCGCTCACCACAACTGACGTGGAAACCCGGGCTGTCGACGGCGCGGGGCGTCGGCCGCCACCGCGCGGCGCCCCGCTCCGGCACGTCGGGAGCGGGGCGCGGTGCTCACTTCGGCCGGTCGGCGGGCCGGAGGGTCCACACGACGGTCATCTCGCCGGTGACGGCGCCGTCCGCGCGCCGTATCTCGATCGACACCGGGAACTCGGGGCGCTGTCCGGCGTCCAGTTCGGCGACGACCTCGGCGGCCGGGCGGCCCAGCGTCGCGGTCGCGGTGACGACGCCCATGGCCAGCTTCTTGTAGGCGATCTCGGCCCGCACGGCGAGCGGCACGGCGCGCGAGAGCTGGTCCCCGAAGGCGGCCAGCACGATGGCACCGCTGGCCGACTCCCCGAGGGTGAACATCGCACCGGCGTGCGGGCCGCCCACGTGGTTGTGGTACGCGCTCTGGTCCGGCAGGGAGACCACGGCCTTGTCGGGCGCGGTCTCCAGGAACTCCAGGTTGAGGGTCCGGGCCATGGGCACGGTGGCGGCGAGCATGTCGCCGATCGACATCTGGTCTGCGCTCATGGCCGTCATGTTACTCACGAGTAGCCGAGCCTGACCAGGGAAGCCACTAGGGTTACTGGCCATGTGGCCAGATCAGCAGCCGCCGGGGGGCGCGCCCAACCCGCAGCACAACCAGCAGAACAACCCGTATCAGCAGCCTGGTTACCAGCAGCCGAACCCGTACCAGCAGCCCGGCTACCAGCAGTACCCGCAGGCCGGCCCGTACGGACAGCAGCCGCAGTGGGGCCGGCCGGGGCAGCCCCCCGGCGCGCCCGCGCCCCAGCCCCCGCAGGGCGGTGGCGGCCGCACCAAGCTCGTCGCGATCGTCGCGGCCACGGCCGTCGTCGTCACCGCCGCCGTGACCGGCTATCTGGTGCTCGGCGGTTCGCAGCACGACGAGGCGGACAACGGCAAGGGCGGACAGCACACGAGCCCGTCGCCGACGGCCACCGAGCCCGCCCCGCCCACGTCGTCCGCGACCGGCGACCCGCGCGGCACCGAGACCGAGAAGCCGACCGTGGCGGGCTGGAAGGTCGTGGTCAATCCCAAGTACGGCACGGCCTTCGACGTACCCGCCGACTGGGAGGTGGAGCGGCCCGGCGTCTTCTCCTTCTTCGAGGACGAGGCCAAGGGCGACGGCTCCGCGTACATCGGCTTCTCCGGCTCCACGTTCCTGAAGCCGGACTACTGCACCTCCGACCACAGCGGCACCAAGGAGTCGCACGCGCTCGCGGGCAGCGGCACGAAGGGCGAGAACGGCGCCAAGGACACCGCGAGCATCGCCCGCGGCGACTCCGCCACCTTCGCCTTCGGCGGATACACCGACCAGTCGGAGGCCGCCAAGAAGTACCTGCGGATCGGCAAGGCGAAGCCCTTCACGACGGCGTCGGGCGTGCAGGGCAGCGTCGCGACGTCGTACGTCATCGGCGTGCCGAAGGAGAACAAGTGCGACACCGACGGCAAGGCCACCACGTTCGCCTTCAAGAACTCCACGGGCAGCTTCGTCTCGTGGACGTTCTACGGCGCGAAGGGCGTCAAGGACGAAGTGCCCGACGCGACCATGAACAAGATCCTCAGCACGGTGCGACTGCACGGCGACCCGATCGCGGACTGACTCCCACGGGATCCGCCCCCGCCCACGACGTCCGCGGACTCACTTGGCACAGGGGGAGCCGGGCGGGGATATTCGGCCGGTGACCCAGACCGCCGGCTCCCCCGCCCGCCCCCGTGGCCCCGCCCGGGCGGGGCGCACCTACTCCCTGCTGACCGCTGCCGCCATCGTGACGAGCCTCGGTGCGAACGGCTCGCTGATCGCCGCCGCGTTCGCCGTGCTGGAGTCGGGCGGCGACGGCGGGGACGTCGGCCTCGTCGCCGCCTCCCGCACCCTGCCGCTGGTGGTCTTCCTGCTCGTCGGCGGCGCGGTCGCGGACCGGCTCCCCCGGCACCGGGTGATGGTCGCCGCCAACACGCTCAACTGCCTCTCCCAGGCGGCGTTCGCGGCCCTCGTCCTCGCCGGTGAGCCCCGGCTGTGGCAGATGATGCTGCTCACCGCGCTCGGCGGGACCGGGCAGGCGTTCTTCGGGCCCGCCGCGGAGGGCATGCTGATGTCCTCCGTGGAGGGCGAACACGCGGGCCGGGCGTTCGCCGTCTTCCGCATGGCCACGCAGGGCGCGGCCCTCGGTGGCGCGGCACTGGGCGGCGCCCTGGTCGCGGCCGTAGGCCCCGGCTGGGTGCTCGCCCTCGACGCGGCGGCCTTCGCCGTCGCCGCCGCACTGCGCTCCTTCCTCGATGTGCGTCACATCCCGCCGCGCGCGCCGGGCGGGGGCATGCTGGCCGATCTCCGCGAGGGCTGGCGGGAGTTCAGCGGCCGGCCCTGGCTGTGGGGCATCGTCGTGCAGTTCTCGATCGCCAACGCGGTGGTCGGCGCGGCCGACGCGGTCTACGGCCCCCTCGTGGCCCGCGACAGCCTGGGCGGCGCGGGCCCCTGGGGCCTGGCTCTGGCCGCGTTCGGCGCGGGCACGGTGGCCGGCGCCCTGTTGATGACCCGCTGGAAGCCCCGCCGTCTGCTGCTGGCCGGCACGCTGTGCGTCTTCCCGCTGGCCCTGCCGGGGGCCGCGCTGGCCGTGCCGGTGCCGGCGGGCGTGCTGTACGGGGTGATGTTCGTCGCGGGTACGACGGTGGAGGTGTTCGGCGTCTCCTGGATGACCGCGCTGCACCAGGAGATCCCCGAGGACAAGCTCTCCCGGGTTTCGGCCTACGACTGGTTCGGCTCGGTCTCGCTCATGCCGCTCGCCACGGCCCTGGCCGGCCCGGCGGAGGCCGCCGTCGGCCGCACGGCCGCCCTGTGGGGCTGCGCCGGCCTGGTGGTCCTGGTCACCGCCCTGGTGCTGCTGGTCCCGGACGTCCGCGGCCTCACCCGCCGCACCCACCCGGTCGCCGGCGCCCCGGCGTCGTCAGCCGATGCCGAACGCCCCGTCGGGGGGCTCGGGTGACGGTACCGCGTCGGCGTCCTCGACCGGCCGCGCCGCACCGGTGAACTCCCGCACCGCCGCGCCGTGTTCGACCCGCGCCGGGAAGGCGTCCGCCGCGGCGCGCCGGGCCGGCGTGGCGGTGTCCAGCGGCCGGTGCGAGGCCACGACCACCGCGTTCCCGAACCGCCGCCCGCGCAGCACGGCCGGCTCAGCGATCAGCGCCAGCTCCTCGAACACCGCTGCCAGCGTGGCCAGTTGGGACCGGAGGAACGCGAACGGCGCCGCGTCCGCGAGGTTGGCCAGATACACCCCGTCGGGCCGCAGCACCCGCTCGGCCTCACGGACGTAGCCGAGCGTGGTCAGGTGCGCCGGCACCCGGGACCCGCCGAACACGTCGGCGATCAGCACATCGGCGTGGTCGTCCGGCGCGCCCTCCAGCCAGACCCGGGCATCGGCCGCGTGCAGCGCGATGCCCGAGTCCTCCGGCAGCGGCAGCCGCTCGGTGACCAGCTCCAGAAGTGCCCGGTCGGCCTCGACGACGTCCTGCCGGGAGCCGGGGCGGGTGGCGGCGAGGTACCGGGGCAGCGTGAGCGCTCCCCCGCCCAGGTGCACCGCGTCCACCGCCCGCCCGGCCTCGGCGACGGTGTCCAGGACGTACCCCAGCCGCCGCGCGTACTCGAACTCCAGATACTCCGGATCGTCGAGGTCGACGTACGACTGCGGCGCTCCGTCGACCGTGAGCAGCCAGGCCCGCTCACGGTCGACGTCGGGCATCAGCTTGGCGGTGCCGTGGTCCGTGGTGCGGGTGACGGGTATCGATGCGTTCACCTCTCCATTGTCGGCGTCCGCATCCCCGTCCCTTCACCCCACGGCGACGACGGTCCCCGCTCCCACGGTCCGCCCGCCCTCACGGACGGCGAAGCCGAGCCCCGGCTCCAACGGCACCTCCCGTCCCAGCTCGACGGTCATCTCCATCGTGTCCCCGGGCCGGGCCACGGCCGCCTCGCCGAGGTCGACGGAGCCGACGACGTCCGCCGTCCTGATGTAGAACTGCGGCCGGTAGCCGCTGACGACCGGCGTCGTACGACCCCCCTCACGCGCGGACAGCACGTACACCCGCGCCGTGAACCGCCGGCTCGGCACCACACTGCCCGGCGCCGCGACCACGTGCCCGCGCCGGACGGCGTCCCGGGGCACCCCCCGCAGCAGCAGCGCCACGTTGTCGCCGGCCTGCGCCTCCTCCATCGGCTTGCCGAAGGTCTCGATCCCGGTGACCACGGTCTCGGTGTCCGCGCCCAGCACCGTCACCCGGTCGCCCAGCCGGAGGGTCCCGCGCTCCACGGCTCCGGTCACGACCGTGCCCCGCCCGGTGATGGTCAGCACGTTCTCCACCGGCAGCAGGAACGGCGCGTCCAGATACCGCTCCGGCATCGGCACGTAGGTGTCCACGGCGTCGAGCAGCGCCTCGATGGACGCCGTCCAGCGCGGGTCGCCCTCCAGGGCCTTCAGCCCGGAGACGCGGACGACGGGTACGGCGTCGCCCGGGTACCCGTGGGTGGTGAGCAGGTCGCGTACCTCCAGTTCGACCAGGTCGGTCAGCTCCTCGTCCCCCGCGTCCGCCTTGTTCAGCGCGACCACGATGTGGTCGACGCCGACCTGCCGGGCGAGCAGGACGTGTTCGGCGGTCTGCGGCATGATCCCGTCGAGCGCGGAGACGACCAGGACGGCCCCGTCGAGCTGGGCGGCGCCGGTGACCATGTTCTTGACGTAGTCGGCGTGGCCCGGCATGTCGACGTGGGCGTAGTGCCGGGTGTCGGTCTCGTACTCGACGTGGGCGATGTTGATGGTGATGCCGCGGGCGGCCTCCTCCGGGGCGCGGTCGATGCGGTCGAACGGCACGAAGGTGCCGGTGCCGCGCTCGGCGAGGACCTTGGTGATGGCGGCGGTCAGGGTGGTCTTGCCGTGGTCGACGTGACCCATGGTGCCGATGTTCAGGTGCGGCTTGGTGCGCACGTAGGCCGTTTTGGACATGGCTGTACCTCGAAGTCTCTCAGCCGTGACAGAAGACGCGGGACCCCCGGGACTGGCCGACCCTCCCCCTGCGGGGTCCGCCGGACGATCCGGAGAGGGTCAGCTTCGGGCGCCGTCGACGGCGGCCACGAGGTGCGGGACGGCAGCCTTCGGAGCATCCGCGACGGCGGATGCTGCGACGAGGAAGGCGTACCGGAACATGCCGTCGATCATCGCCGACGGCGTGTCCGGCGTCGAACGGTTTTCGTGGTCATGCGTTGCCCGCAACTTAGATGCGCAATACATCGATCATTCTCGACGTGGCTTGCAACCCCTTCCGTACGGGCGTTCCCTGGAAGACAGGGGGGTGACGCTCGACGCGGAGGTGACAGACGTGAAAGCCGTCGTCTACGAAGAGCCTTTCAGCGTGGTGGTGAAGGAGGTCCAGGACCCTCGGATCCAGCACCCCAACGACGTTCTCGTACGGGTCACGTCGACAGCCATATGCGGCTCGGACCTGCACATGTACGAGGGCCGCACGGCGGCCGAGGCGGGCATCGTCTTCGGACACGAGAACCTGGGCATCATCGAGGAGGTCGGCAGCGGGGTGACCTCCCTGTCCGAGGGTGACCGCGTCGTGATGCCCTTCAACGTCGCCTGCGGATTCTGCAAGAACTGTCTCGTCGGAAGGACCGGCTTCTGCCTGACGGTCAACCCCGGATTCGCCGGCGGGGCCTACGGCTATGTGGCGATGGGGCCGTTCATCGGCGGCCAGGCCGAGCGGCTGCGGGTGCCGTACGCCGACTTCAACTGCCTGAAGCTGCCTCCGGGCGAGGAGTTCGAGACGGACTTCGTGCTGCTCGCGGACATCTTCCCGACCGGCTATCACGGTTGCGAACTCGCCCAGGTCTCCCCCGGTGAGTCCGTGGCCGTCTTCGGCGCCGGACCGGTGGGCCTGATGGCCGCCTACTCGGCACTGCTGCGCGGTGCGGCGAAGGTCTTCTCCGTCGACCGGGTGCCCGAGCGGCTGGCCAAGGCGGAGCAGATCGGAGCCATCCCCATCGACTTCACCAAGGGCGACCCGGCGGAGCAGATCAAGGAACAGACCGGAGGTGAGGGAACCGACAAGGGCGTCGACGCCGTCGGCTACCAGGCCCAGGCCCACGACGCCAGCCACGAGGAACCCGCCATCGTCCTCAACGAGTTGGTCGAGACGGTACGGCCGACGGGCATGCTCGGCGTACCGGGTCTGTACGTGCCCTCGGACCCTGGCGGCCCGGACGAGCACGCCAAGCACGGCCAGCTGCTGGTCTCCATCGGCAGGATGTTCGAGAAGGGCCAGCAGATGGGCACGGGTCAGTGCAACGTCAAGCGGTACAACCGCCAGCTGCGCGACATGATCATCGCCGGGCGGGCCAAGCCCAGCTTCGTGGTCTCCCACGAGCTGCCGCTGGACCAGGCGCCGCAGGCGTACGAGAAGTTCGACAAGCGGATCGAGGGCTACACCAAGGTGGTCCTGCACCCCGGTCACGCTCTGGCCGCATGAGGCACGCGGGCCGGCTCGCCGCGTGAGGCACGGGTCCAGGCGTCATGAACGCCTGGACCCTTCTCGTTCGCCTTCTCGTTCACCGGGGTCCGGGGGACGCCGGTGCCATGCTGTGACGCTCACGGGACACAGCTGACGGCGATCACACACGTTCGTCGGTTAATGTCATCGGATGCTCGATGCCAACCGCTCTGGCACCGCCACGGCCTCTCCCCGGGCCGCCGCCCAGGAGCTCGTCGTCCCCGTTCTCCCCCTGCGCCCCGCGGGGTTGGCCGCCCGCTGCACGCGCGTGCTGCTGTCCCCGTACGCCCGGCTGTCGCTGTTGCTCGCCCTGCTCGTGGGTGCCGCCGCCTGCGTGCTGCTCTTCGAGCCGCAGCGGCTGCTGACGCACGGCTGGCCGTCGCAGCTCGGCGGGGCCGCCGCGGCCGTCGTGTTCGCCGCGGCGTACGGGCTGTGCACCGTGGCGTTCGTGCCGCGGCCCTTGCTGAACCTGGCCGCGGGCGCGCTGTTCGGCTCGCAGCTGGGACTGGCGACGGCGCTGGCGGGCACGGTGCTCGGCGCCGGGGTGGCCTTCGGACTGGGCCGGCTCCTCGGGCAGGACGCGCTGCGCCCGCTGCTGCGGGGCCGCTGGCTGCGGGCGGCCGACGGGCAGCTCAGCCGGCACGGGTTCCGGTCCATGCTGGCCGTGCGGCTCTTCCCCGGGGTGCCGTTCTGGGCGGCGAACTACTGCGCGGCCGTCTCCCGCATGGGCTGGCTGCCCTTCCTGCTGGCCACCGGTCTCGGCTCGATCCCGAACACGGCCGCCTACGCCGTCGCCGGCGCCCGCGCCTCGGCGCCGACCTCCCCCGCCTTCCTGATCGCGATGGCCTGCATCGCCGTACCGGCGCTGGCGGGCACGGTGGTGGCCTGGCGCAAGCGCCACCGGTTGCGCGGCCGGTGAGCACCGGCGCTCGTCCGCCGAGGAGCGCCTTCGACGTGGTCCGGCGTCATCGCCGTGGCCGGCCCGCTGCCCCGCGACGCGTGCACCGCGCCACTCACGTCCCCGCGCGAGCGCGCCACCGCCGGCACGAAGCAGCAGGCGACGGCGCTGCGCGTGACGCCCGGCGAACAGGGGGGCGGACCCTCGGTGACCATCGGCGAACCCGCCACGCCACTCGCCTCCCCACGCCAGCGCGCCACCGCCGGCACGGAGCCGCAGGCGACGGCGCTGCGCGTGACGCCGGGCGAACAGGGGGCGGCCCTGGGTGACCATCGGCGGGCCCTGTGACACCGCGAGGATCTTCGCCTGACCGGCGCGGGCCGGGAAGCCGTCGAGGCGGCGCGGGCGCCGGGCGAGCCAGGAAGCCTTCAACGCGCACGGCGGCGCACGAGCCAGGAAGCCGGCAAGGCGCACGGCGGCGCGCGAGCCAGGAAGCCGGCAAGAGGCGCGGGCGGCGTCCCCTGTGACCCGCTCCGCCGTGACCGCCCCCTCGGTCGCGGTCTCCGTCCTCGAACCGTCCCCTTCGCCGAACCGGCCGGCCAGGCGGCCCTCGCCGCGTCCGGCTCGTGCCGGCCGCACGCCGGGAGGCGGCCGTCGCGGCGGCCGACGGGCTGGTGACCGCCGCCGGGCGGGGTCATGGCCTGTGACCGGCGACCCCCGGGCGCCCCGGCGGTGGCCGGCACGCCGCTCGGGGTTGTCCTGCCCCCGTCCGGTCCCGTGACCGGAGTCCGGGCTCAGACGCCTTCCAGGATCATCGCGTTGGCGAGTCCGCCCGCCTCGCACATGGTCTGCAGGGCGTAGCGGGCGCCGCGTTCGCGCATCGCGTGGACCAGGGTCGTGGTCAGGCGGGTGCCGCTGGCGCCGAGGGGGTGACCGAGGGCGATGGCGCCGCCGTGGACGTTGACCTTGGCGAGGTCGGCGCCGGTCTCCTGCTGCCAGGCGAGCACCACGCTGGAGAAGGCCTCGTTGACCTCGAACAGGTCGATGTCGTCCAGCTTGAGTCCGGCCCGGCGCAGCACCTTCTCGGTGGCCGGGATGACCCCGGTGAGCATCAGCAGCGGGTCGGAGCCGGTCACGGCGAAGCTGTGGAGGCGGGCCAGCGGGCGCAGGCCGAGCCGGGCCGCGGTGTCGCTGGAGGTGATCAGGACGGCGGAGGCGCCGTCGTTGATGGGGCTCGCGTTGCCCGCGGTGACGTTCCACTCGATCTGCGGGAAGCGTTCGGCGAAGCCGGGGTCGTAGTAGGCGGGCTTGAGGCCGGCGAGGGTCTCCGGGGTGCTGTCCGGGCGGACGCACTCGTCGCGGGCGACGCCGTCCAGCGGTGCGACCTCGGCGTCGAAGAGCCCGGTCCGCCACGCGGCGGCGGCCTTGTGGTGCGAGGAGACGGCGAACTCGTCCATCCGCGCGCGGGTGAGGGACCACTTGGCGGCGATGAGTTCGGCGCTGATCCCCTGCGGAACGAGGCCGTCCGGGTAGCGCTCGGCGACGCCGGGCCCGAACGGGTCCTTGCCCGCGGGCACGTTGGACCACATCGGCACCCGGCTCATCGACTCCACACCGCAGGCGACGACGAGGTCGTACGCGCCCGAGATCACGCCCTGTGCGGCGAAGTGGACGGCCTGCTGGGAGGAGCCGCACTGGCGGTCCACGGTGGTCGCCGGGACGGACTCGGGCAGGCCGGCGGCGAGCACGGCGTACCGGGTGGTGTTCATGGCCTGCTCGCCGACCTGGTCGACGGTGCCGCCGATCACGTCGTCGATCAACACCGGGTCGACGCCGGAGCGCTCGACCAGGGTGCGCAGGGTGTGGGCGAGGAGTTGCACGGGGTGGACGTGGGCGAGGGAGCCGTTCGGCTTGCCCTTGCCGACGGGGGTGCGTACGGCTTCGACGATGACCGCGTCTCGCATGGCGCCGGCCTCCAGCTTGATCGGACGAGCTACCGGTGAGTAGGAAATGCGAACTCACCATAACTCCTTGGGTTGGAAAATCAAACCCTCCCTTAGACTGGGCCGCATGGCCGCCACGAAGGACACGAAGGATTCGCGCCCCTGCTCCATCGCCGACGCGCTCGCGGTCGTCGGCGAGAAGTACTCCCTGCTCGTCCTGCGGGAGGTGTGCCTGGGCAACGGCCGCTTCGACCAGCTCGTGCGCAACATCGGCGCCCCGCGCGACATCCTGTCCGCCCGGCTGCGCCGCCTCGTGGAGGCCGGCATCCTCACCAAGCGCCTCTACAGCGAGCGCCCCCAGCGCTTCGAGTACCGGCCCACGCAGGCCGGGCTGGAGCTGGAGCCGGTCCTGATGACCCTCAAGGAGTGGGGCGACCGGCATCTGCGCAAGGGCGTCGACCTGCCCATGGCCGTCGAACACAGCTGCGGCAGCGAACTGGTGCCGGTGGTCACGTGCCAGGCCTGCGGCGACCCCGTGCGCCACGAGGACCTGACGGCCCGTCCGCAGGCCCCGGGCTGGAGCGTCACCGGGCCGTCGGCCGCGTAGCAGGGACCTCGCCGCCGCGCCGCCGGCGGGGCCCGCTACGCTTCCTCCGTCACATGATCACCTCTTCATCCCTCAGCGCTTGGACGCCACACCTTCATGTCTTGGTTTGAATCCCTCGTCCTCGGACTCGTCCAGGGGCTGACCGAGTTCCTGCCCGTCTCCTCCAGCGCGCACCTGCGGCTGACCGCGGCGTTCTCGGGCTGGAAGGACCCGGGGGCGGCCTTCACGGCCATCACGCAGATCGGCACGGAGACCGCGGTCCTCATCTACTTCCGCAAGGACATCGGCCGGATCATCTCGTCCTGGTTCCGCTCGCTGTTCGACAAGACGATGCGGCACGACCACGACGCACAGATGGGCTGGCTGGTGATCGTCGGCTCGATCCCGATCGGGGTGCTGGGCGTGACGCTGAAGGACCAGATCGAGGGACCGTTCCGCGATCTGCGGATCACCGCCACGATGCTCATCGTCATCGGCGTGATCATCGGCATCGCCGACCGGATGGCGGCCCGCGACGAGACCGGCGGCCGGCACCGGGCGCCCAAGCAGCGCAAGAACCTGGAGAACCTCGGCGTCAAGGACGGCCTGATCTTCGGCCTCTGCCAGGCCTGTGCCCTCATCCCCGGCGTCTCCCGCTCCGGCGCGACCATCAGCGGCGGCCTGTTCATGGGCTACAAGCGTGAGGCCGCGGCCCGCTACTCCTTCCTGCTCGCCATCCCGGCCGTCCTCGCCTCCGGCGCCTTCGAGGTGAAGGACTCGCTGGGCGAGGGCCATGTGGACTGGCCGCCGACCCTCTTCGCGACGGTGATCGCTTTCGCGTCGGGATACGCGGTCATCGCGTGGTTCATGAAGTGGATCTCCAACAAGAGCTTCATGCCGTTCGTCTGGTACCGCGTCGCCCTCGGCGTGGTGATCATCGCGCTGGTCGGCGCCGGCGCACTGAGCCCGCACGCGGCGGAGTCGGCGGGCTGACGGCCCGCGCCACCACCTCTGTTTCGGACATCTTCGCGCCCGCGGCGGCCCGCCCATGACCTGGGCAACGCCCCGCGGGCGCCGGGCACTCTGCGGCCACGAACGGGCAACCGGGCAGCGCCGGTGACCAACCCCATACCTTCTGCGTAGCGGTCCGGTAGCGCACGGTCAGCCCTTGCCCCTAGGCTGGTCGGCATGTCCCCCGAATCCCTGCCCCCTGGTTCCGTGCGCTCTGCTGCCGAGGTGAACGAGCAGATCCGGGCGCTGTGGCTGCGTGCGGGCGGCACCCTGTCGGCGCAGGAGCGCGCGGAGTACGAGCTGTTGGTGATCGAGTGGGCGGAGGCGATCCGCGGTCAGGTCATCGAGGCGGCCTGAGACGACCTTTGCGCACCTCGCCCGGCACCCGCGCCCCCGCGAGCACCCCGCGTCGCCCTACGCCCGCAGATGCGCCAGCACCTCGTCGGCCACCGGATACGGCGACTCCTCGGGCAGCAGCCGCTTCGCCCGCTCCGGTTCCCCCGCCCGCACCAGCCCGTGGATCTCCGTGGCCAGGGGTGTGACGTCCTCGATGCCGACGATCCACTCGTCGGCGTACCGGGCCGCCGCCTCCCCGGCGAGGCCGAGCTGCAACGACCGGTACGGCAGCGGGTCGAGGTGCAGATCCCGCTCCGGGTCCCACTGGACACGGGCCGGGCAGCGAGCCAACTCCGCCTTCCAGGCGGCCTGGTCCGCGTGGAGCGCGGGCACGTAGTGGGACAGGCAGGCATGACGCAGCGCCCATTCGAAGCCGTCCCTGCTGATCTCGACGGCCAGGACGGTCTCCTGGTCCTCCTTGGTGCCCCAGCCGCAGCGGTACATCATCCACAGGAACGACGGCTTGATCCAGCTCATCCGGTCCCGCTTCCAGGCGGACAGAAAGCGTCCGGTGCGGGCGGCCGCTCGGCCGATCTTCGGGCGGTAGGCCTGGTAGACGGTGACCGTGGTGTCCGTGTGCCGGGCGCGGATACGGAACGTGGGCTCGGTGCCGACGAGTTGTTCGTCCTGTTCGTTCACCGGGACAGGTTCGGCCGCCGGACCCGCCCCGCACCACCGAATATTCACACCGCACACCTCTTGGCTCCGCGCCCGCCGTGCCCAACACTGTGCCGATGACCCAGCGTGCGGAGTTCGCGACCGTGAGGGACCGCCTGGCCGTGGACGACCTGGTCACCGCGTACGCGGTGGCGGTGGACGACGGCGACTGGACGGCGTACCGAGGGCTGTTCACGGCGGACGGACGCGCCGACTACCGCTCGGCGGGCGGTATCGAGGGCGACGCGGGCCGGGTCGCCGCCTGGCTCGCCGAGAGCCTGACCCTGTTCGCCATGCGCCAGCACCTGATCGTCAACCGCCAGGTCCGCTTCGGCATCCTGGACCAGGACACCGGCGACACCGCCCGCGTCCGCGCCGACTACCTCAACCCCATGCGCTTCACCGGCCCCCACGGCTCCGCGGCCCCGGACCTGGTGTGCGGCGGCCGTTACGACTTCGGGCTCCTGCGCACCACCGAGGGCTGGCGCCTGAGCGAGGTCGTCGTGCACGAGAAATGGCGCCGCGGGCCAGGCGCACCGTAGGGCCGCGAGCTCACAAGGGGCGCGGGGCTGTACCGACATGCGGTTCCGCCGCGGTGGCGCGACCACCCACCTCATGCCCGCGGAACGCCGTACGACCGCCCCGCCCGGGCCGGAAGGCGCACGCCCGCACACTCACCGCGCACACTGGACCTATCGCTGGGTAGGGAGGCTCCCTATGAAGACGATCAACCGTTGGCTGACCTCCCCCTGGCGCCGCTCGGCCACCGCCGCCCTCACCGGTGCCCTGCCGGTGCTCGCGTTCCCGGCCCCGTCGCTGTGGTGGTTCGCGTACATCGCGCTCGTGCCGTGGATCCTGCTCGCCCGCTCCGCGCCGACCGGGCGGCGAGCCGCGTACGACGGCTGGTGGGGCGGCATCGGCTTCCTGACAGCCGTCCACCACTGGCTGCTGCCGAGCCTGCACGTGTTCATCTTCCTGATCGCCGCGCTGCTGGGCCTGCTCTGGGCGCCCTGGGGCCTGCTGGTGCGCCGGTTCCTGGGCGGGGTGCCGTCGGCCGGCCGGTGTGCCGCCGCACTGGTGGTGCTGCCGTCGGCCTGGCTGGCGGTGGAGCTGGTCCGGTCCTGGCAGGGGCTCGGCGGGCCGTGGGGCATGCTCGGCGCGAGCCAGTGGCAGGTGGGCCCGGCGCTGCGGCTGGCGTCGGTCGGGGGGGTCTGGCTGCTCAGCTTCCTGGTGGTGGCCGTCAATGTGGCGGTGGCCGTGCTGCTCGCCGTCCGCGCGTCGCGGGTGCCGGCCGTGGCCTCGCTGGTCGCCACGGCCGCCGCGACCTCGGCCGCGTGGGCCTGGGCGCCGCGTCCGGACGTCGACGGGCGGGTGCGGATCGCCGTCGTACAGCCGGGGGTCGTGGCCGGGCAGGACAGCGGCGACAAGCGGTTCGACCGGGAGGAGCGGCTGACCCGGCGGCTCGCCGGGCAGGGCGCCGACCTGGTCGTGTGGGGCGAGTCCAGCGTCGGCTTCGACCTGGACGACCGCCCCGACCTCACCCGTAGGCTCGCCGCGCTGTCCCGCGAGACCGGCGCCGATGTGCTGGTGAACGTGGACGCCCGTCGCTCCGACCGGCCCGGCATCTACAAGAGTTCGGTGCTGGTCGGCCCGGACGGCCCGACCGGCGACCGGTACGACAAGATGCGGCTGGTCCCGTTCGGCGAGTACATACCGGCCCGTTCGCTGCTCGGCTGGGCCACCTCGGTGGGCCGGGCCGCGGGCGAGAACCGGCACCGCGGCACCGAACAGACCGTGATGAACGTCGGACACGGGCTGCGGATCGGCCCGCTGATCTGCTTCGAGACGGCGTTCCCCGACATGAGCCGGCACCTCGCCGAGGACGGCGCGGACGTCCTCCTCGGCCAGTCGTCCACCTCCTCCTTCCAGCGCAGCTGGGCGCCGGAGCAGCACGCCTCGCTGGCCGCGCTGCGCGCCGCGGAGACGGGCCGCCCGATGGTGCACGCCACCCTCACGGGCGTCTCGGCGGTGTACGGCCCGGGCGGGCAGCGCCTCGGTCCGTGGCTCGGCACCGACGCGAGCGCCGCGCGCGTGTACGACGTACCGCTCGCGCACGGCGTCACGCCGTACGTCCGCTACGGCGACTGG